>CAMTOK010000058.1 GCA_947074115.1 uncultured Erysipelotrichaceae bacterium
GCAAAGTTGCCATGTTACTTCTTTAATACTCCTACCTGGCAAAGTTGCCATGTTAGTACAACCTCCTCATGTTATGGATATGATTATAATAATATCCACCCTTTTTAAGCGATGATACTTTAACACACTGTTTTGAGTATTGTCCTCTTGTACTTGATCCACTACCAGATGCATGAACAAAACTACCATTACCAATATAGATGCCTATATGATCTACAGTATTTCCATCCCAACTAAATGTTATTACATCACCTGCTTGTAGATCCTCGTATTTGATAGACACTCCCCTTTTTGAATAACCACTTGCTGTTAGTCTTGGTATATTAACACCGACTTGTCTATGACTCCACGCCACAAAACCTGAACAGTCAAAGTACATAGCTTCAGCACTATCTAACTTTTGCCCATCTCCAAATCCTCCACCTGGTGCACCCCACCAATAACGATAACCTAATTTCTCTAAACCTTTTAGTGCTATATCGTTACCGAGTTCAGACAATCCAGGAACATATAAATCTGATGATGATGTGTCATATTCAACTTCACCTCGTATATCACTGAATACAAATTTCTCCACATAACTTTTATCATAACCTAAACTATTTCTTTTATCTTTAAATATCTTAGTTGATGATATAAACTCCACATACGCAAATTCATCATACTCTTCATAACAGTATTCATTTAACCAATCAGCGACTACCTTTACATCCTCATAGGTCACAACTCTATATTGATATATTACAAAAGGGATAACTATATTTCTAACAGTTACCCCCTTAGCTTCTTGATCATACTCTTCTATAACTTGATCAACTACACTTTTTATATTTTCGTTTCTCTCATAGTATTTATATGACAACTCATATATATCATTGTTCTGTAGTTCATCAATTTCAAATAGATCAGATACCCAACCAAACAAAAATTCTATTGGGTTATCTATAATATACTGTGCACCAACAAATGGTGCTTGTAACAATCCAAAAGAAAACGTTCCAAATATCACCACACAGATAACAATACCTATCAGCTTCATTTGTTTAAGTTTTGTCATTACATTAGGCTCAATTCTTCTTCTGTCGCAAGTACCTGAACAGTCATTTTCTGATTACCTATCTCAAATAACGTTGTATATGGTGGTAAGTTCTGTAGTACATTTTTCTCTTGATCCGTTAAAGATACAAGACTTGATAAATCTGTTACTCCATCTTTTGAAAGATTGAAAAACACTTTATATGTTGCGTTATCAAATATCGCTTTACCATGTGTAAGTATTTTTGGATCTTTATACTCATTTACCTGCTGTGTTCCTGATAATGTAACAGTGTTATATTTTCTTGCTCTTCTTTGGAATTGTGCTTTGATAGATGCTATTTCCTCAACTAATATGTAGTTATGATCTTCGTCAGTCACAAATACTGTTTCATCATTTGTTCCTAAACACGTTGCCCATGAATAATTGAATACCAACCTTAACAATGCATTTCTTAAACCATCGGTTACATTGAATAAAGATTTTGTACCTATAGAGACTAACCCACTATCTTTTAGTGCTGAAGTATCAATTGAAGTTGTACCATTAAAGTATCTACTCCAGTTTCCTTTAAACTCATTTGATCCTACCAATCTTCTCATTTTCATATCAAGCCTTTTAAGTGCTTCATACTCAATACTTTTCTTTTCCTTTAAATCTTCATATGTATCTAACATAGAATCAATGACAGCACTGAAATGAGTAAACGTTGGATATTGTTCTACAGTATAATTTTTAAATGATTCAGTTCCATCAATACCGACACTTAAATACGTTCTAATTGTAATCTCATTGATCATATCTAACTCTGCTTCAGTTATATCCTCCCATAACATTTTAAACGTTATAGACAAATCCTCAACAACATTAGATATTGCATCCTCTGTTTTGTATCGTACCTTTTCCGATTCTATCGATTCACTATCTGTTGTTATAGGCTTTAAATCAAATATATTAATAATCGCATCATTAACACCAAACTCAATGAAATTACCACCAACAAAACGAGTGAGTTTTTCATTCTTGTTCTCTGGATCGCACCATATGATTTTACGTTTGTAAGTCAGATGCCCCATGATTAATAAGTTCATCAATGTTGATTTACCTGTTCCAGTTCTACCGACAATAACCATATTACCTGCTGATCGACCTGATTCCTTTGCTTCAGCATCGTTTACATAAGCGAATTGATCAAATATAAACTTACCTCCAGTTGTTGTTTCTCGTCCTATGAGCGTTCCATATTTATCATTCAAGGTGTTAAATATGTATGGCCATAGTCCTGCAACTGAAAGAGATGGTAAAGGTTGACCGATCAAATAGTCCATATTCTTTATTAAATTACTCCCCATGAATAGTGGTGAGTTTTTCTTTAACATATCTCCTTGCATTCTCATTAAAGGTTTTAAGCGAATGTTTAACCCTATACTTGAAAACGTTTCTGTTACTTCTCTTGTTCTTTCATCGAGTTCTGTAAGCGAACCAGCACGTACATAAATATTAACAACAACATTTAATGTTCTCGTCTGATTATTAACAACTGTCTTTACATAATGTTCATACGATTGATATTTCTTTCTCGTTCTTTCTAAAGCGTGTATATCGTTTTGTTTTGAATACTTATCAGCATCTCTTTCAAGCTGTACCATCTCTTTTTTAATAGCTGAAGCAACATCAATGTTTGAATGTTCCGTAACCATGTCGATGTGATAATACGGCTTATTCATAAATTGAGCAAGTAACCCCTCACCATAAACTTCTGGAAAAGTAAGAAATGTAAGTACCTTTATAAATTGATCACCCATGACACAGTAGTTTACTCTTTCTTCAAACCCCTTAGGAGCGATCGTTGTTCTTCTCGCCTTTTCTGTCTTACTTAACTTCACTCTCGTAAACCTCCTCATCCTTTAATAAGCAACTAAACATATACTCATTAACTGTATCATTTTCAAACTGTTCTTTAACTACAGATTCATAATCTTTCTTAGTCATTGTTGTGACTTTTAAATCTGTACCTACATATATTTGTTTTACTTTCTCTAATACTTTATCAATGACATTTTCATCCTCTTGTACTAACGTATAAAAACATAACTCATTATGATTTTCAGTAAACCAATCCATTTTATGAAGTTGTAATTTCAATATCGCTCTGATACCTCCATTCTTCTCTTCTGATAATCTCTTTGATAAAAGATTAATCTGATACATAAGATCTGGTTCTGATTTAATGAATTTATAGAATATTTGAAACTTACTACAAGCATCAAGTCCATTTGCGAACGATATAATATTTCTTGCCTTGCGATGTTCATCACATAACAAGATGTTATAAGGCTCTACCTTAATTCCTTTTACAATCTTACGAACATTATTCTTTTGTAGGTAAATCCCTTCATCACTTATCTTTTGTACTTCGATCCAATCTAAAACGCTCTTTAACTCCTTGATCCTTTTTTCTTCTTGCTTCCTTTTATTCTTTGCTTCTTTATTCTCTTTTGCCATAACTCAACCTCCTTATTAAAAGGTGGCAAAGTTGCCACCTAATCTCATTTATTGAAGGTGGCAACTTTGCCACCCTCTAATCTTCGTAATTGTTATAATTAAAACCTAACCACTTAAATGACTTTTGTTTTCTACTATAATTTAAAAAACATAAAATATAACCAATCATATTGTGATATATAGGTATAGGATAAGTTAGGATAAAACCTGTCAATCCAACTAATACCCCTAATGCAACACCACATATCAAAATGTAAGTATTTAACTCTTCAGATACTGTTGCAGAGATCAAAACGATAAATATACCTAGTATAATTGAAGGTATCAATATGCATAAATCAAAGGCATCATACTTTCCAAAATAATACGATGCACTTTTAAAATTCTTAGGTGAATAAAATTCCATCTATTTACCTCCTTTTATAATTCAAATCCTTTGTCTTTTTTCTTACCCCTACTCAATTCCAATTCTCTCTCGACTGTTTTAAATGAGACATCACAGTATCTCTTTTTAATATTGGATGGGGAATCTTTATGAATCGTATTTAGTATTCCTGAAAAATTTCTATTCCAATATGTTCTAACCTCGTTATATTGTGACCATTCAGATTCACTTAACGAATCACCTTCTAAGTTAAAGCATTTTAAATAATCAACAATAATATCTACTTCTTTTTCTTCTTGATTGTATTGTAAATCGACTATACAATCATCCAATCTCATTGTCTCTACTAACGAATCAATATCCTCAACTCCAAGTTGATCAAAATCTTCTGCATAAAAAATATAGTTACCTTCAGAACTCTTTGTCAAGGCTTCCCATATCAAGCTATCGCTTGCTACAGTTAAAGGATCACTAATGTACTCTGTATATTTCTTGTTGTACGCATTTTTGAAATCAAATATCCTTGTTTTACCTTCAACATAGTTTTGATTAATGTAATCGTCTAAGATAATTAAATCATCCAATTCAATCATAGGGAGAACGCTGGCTTCACTTAAAAACGTAACAACATCTTGAATCCCAGCATATATCTTTCTTTCTTCACTATCAACTAAGCAGATACCTTCTTTTGTATCAACAAAATCTCTAGGAAATAACTCCTTAAAATAATCACTTTTGTAAACACTCATATCTCCATATTCATAAATACAACAATCCCCTAACCCCACTTTATCTAAAGCTCTTTGAATAATTTCAATTGGTGGTGCTACTTCAGTTACCTCAACTTCAATACCTAATCTTCTTGATAAAAATTCCAAATACTCTACACCATCAGCATTTAAAATCTTCATATTACGAATGATTGTTTTATCTGTATCTAACATTTGTAGTTCTTGCACTGTAATAGCAAATCGTTTTTTATCCTTTTCAATCGCCTTTAATAAAGTCTCCTGGTACTTTTTAAAATATAATGGCGTTTCACTTTTATTTGATTTAAATATATATGTCATAGCTCATAGCCACCTCTTTTCTCGTATATATCATCAGCCGATACTCCATCAACATATTCAAAACACTCGCTAATACTATCAAAACCTTCGCCCCAGCAATTTCCATCCCTATTATCAAACACAGCTAATTTTTCTTTGTTGATCAAGGCTACTTCTGGAACAGATTCATGACTGTCATCCCATGCATGATAAAATTTATCCATTTCTTCATACTCTATAAAATAAATACCAGACAAACTTAAATCACTTTTTAATTCATCAAATGTTATTGTAGGATAATTGCGTTCATTTTCTTCTAAATCACGCTCCACATCACCATCAATAATGATACTCATTAATTGCATCTTAGTGGCGTTATCAATAAACTCTTTATTTTCCTTTTCAGCATATAAAACAACTCTATCAACCGAATCTATTAAACCAGGATCAAGTTCAGGATTGATTCTTAGCCATGCTTCATAAACTCTATCAACTAACAATGTAGAATACTCTTTGTCGTACTGATGAATCGTTACAAGCTTTGCGATTAAACTTTCTCTTAAAATATCATATTCTGAAAAACCTTCTTGATAAGCAACGCACAATTGATCAAATATCTTTTCTCGTTGTTCTTTTTTCATAATTTCACCTCCATATTAAAAGGTGGCAAAGTTGCCACCTTGTTACCTTACTAAAACCTTATCTTCCATCTCAACCTCAAAATCATCCTTTTCTATTGAAATGTATTTTTCTAATTCACCAACTTCAATAACAAAATCACATATCTTTTGAGCATCACTAATAGCTTTAAATAAACAATTAGGATCATCACTGATTGCCTTGTGCCAACCTTGTATATACGCTTGATGATTTTCGATGTGTTCTTGTGAAATCTCCAAGTTTAAATCTCCACATACTAACGCTGATCCAATCTCTGCTCTTAACTCTTCCAAAGCGTATGATGGATCACCAAACACACCACTCATATCTCTATCTAATCTTGTTGGATGCCCAGTACTATGACATATCTCATGTGCTAATACAGATAAATAATCATAGTCACTTGTAAATCTCTCAATCACTGGCATACAAATACTGTCTGATCCTACCTGGTAATAGGCTTGTTCTCCTGATTTGATTTTTATATGAGATGTATCTAAATACGAATGTAATACATTGTACGCTACACTGTCTTTAACATCACTATCCTTATTATAGATAGGCATTTTATACTCCTCAATGCCTTCTACATCTACACCATTAAATACATAGTAAATTTTCGACATCGGTACAATATTTTCTTTTACATAACCAGGATCAGTAAAGACCTTAGTTTTATACTCAATTGTTGTTAAGGTTTTTTTCTTTTTCTTATCGTACCAAGACCAGAACTCAATAGGCACACCCTTTGAATCCTTCTTTAACTTAAAGCCTTCCTTTTTTATTTGATTAAACGTTAACCATCGAGGATCTTCAAGTCCTTTTTGGTAAGCAACTAAACTTAGTAAAAATTCATTTACTCCTCTATATGGTTTATTTGAAACATAATTTATATTTTTATTTGTGAACCAGGATTTCTGCCATATGATTTCTTCTTTTGAAAGTGATTCAAGTACAAAATCTAATACCTGCTCTCTAGTCTTGTTTAGTTTCATCTTCTTCACCTTCTAATACAAAGACTTCTTGTTCTTCTTCATCAGCATGAATATTTTCTTCAAAATCAATTCCATATTTTTTATCCATTTGTTTTCTCCTCCTATTTTTTATTTTTATTTAAATTTGATTCATACATAAAATTTGCCTTTGGGATTGCTGTTGCCTTTTCAGTAGTAAAGTTTCTTGCATTCTTACTCTCCGATATTGGTTCACCATTAAGAAACGATACACCTTTTTGAGTGTTGTTCCAAATCGATTCCTCTGCTCCAGATTCTTGTAATTTCATTGATAATTCACCCCTACTATATTGAGATGGGTTATCTATTCCGAATTTCTCTGCTGAAGATAATTGTGAATCGGTAGGTGGTAAATCAAAATTAGGATTTGAAGAACCTGATCCTCCAGACGATAAACTCCCACTCGATCCTTCAGTACCTGAACTCGAACCAGAAGGTGTATTGCCGTTTGTACTTCCTGAAGAACTTGATCCTCCATTATAAATACTGGCAACTTTGCCACCCATTGCTCCAAGTCCTGCACTTACTCCAGCACCTGCTACACTACCGATTGCTTTCGCCCCTGCTTTTAGAGAACCTGCTCCTGAATTTGTTGCAGATTGATAGGCAGATCCTAACATACTTGATACTTCAGAGCCTGCTCGCATCACACTACCTGCTCCTGCTATAGTTCCACTTGCCATAGAGCCTGCTCCTGATAGAACAGCTCCAGCACCTGCAATCGCACCTCCTACCATTCCAGTTGCTGCACTTTTCATCGCTTTAAGATCTTGTAGAGATTGCATAACTCCTGCACCTCTACCACCAGTAAAGGAAGCTATAACTGTAGGTAACTCTTGTAGTGCTAATAAACCACCTAAGAACAGAACAATTTTAGCAAATATCGCATAAGCATCATTACCGAGCATAGCCATTAATTCAACGTTATTACAAAAGAATAAGATAACGTAAACAGCATATATTTGCATAAAGTTCATAAGCATATCACCTGCAAGCGACTTACACCAAATACCAAATGAATTGTCCTCTGGATCAATTAATGAAGACATTGGATACGGTGCTATAAGATACTTAATAAACATAAGAAATAGCCTTTGTGCTATTTGTAGTGAAACCATAATAAAAATAAAGGTACACGCTAACGAAACACCTATCATCAATAGAATATTGCCTAGATCAGGAAAGTATATGTAATTATCATTTTCGTCTTTGGCATTTATTTCAAACGCATCTGTCTCTATTGATTCACCCACTACTGATGAATCATACAAATTAATTCTTCCACTTTCTTTTAATAACGAAGATATTTTTAATTCCCCAGACATTGGCACGAATGATGATACATTTTCTATTGCATCCGTTGTTAGATTACATAGTTGAGAATAAACAATTGGCGTTGCTGAAGCGACAATACTCGCCCCTAAAAGCATCATTAATATTTTAGCTATATTAACCTTTTCCCTATATTCATCATCAAAGAACATTTTTATTGTTATCTTGAAGATTCTAAAGATCAGAAACAATACCAAAAACAATATGATGACCATATACCAACTACCTACATTCTCTACCTTCATAAAGTTCAAAGTTCCAATTCTTAGAACAATCTCCCATATTGAATCTATAACAAACATCAACATTTCAACCAACGCCCATAATATTCCTCTAAAAAAATCATTGATAGCTGTGAACATACTTCTTCACCCCTTTCATAAAAACAATCTAATATACTTTTCTAATAATTCTCGTTTCATTTAACCACTAATACCTAAAATCTTAAATATTGTAGTAATGCCCATTCCAATTGCTAACCAGAACCATATTTTCTTTAGCGTTTTACCTGGTTTTCTTTGTTCTCTTTCATCCTCGTCTTTACCAAACCAGGTAATAATAACAACTACTGATACGATTGCCCCACCAATTGGTAAGAACCAAAGTAAAAAAGTTGTTAATGGATCTGTATAACTTTTAATAAAATTCTGTGCTTCACCTAAATTAAAACCAGCCAATACCACTGGTACTTGTAATAAATTTTTCATTCCTATTTCTCCTTGGATTTTATAATATATTCTTTATAAACTTGATATTCATTTTTAAACTCTATTGTTTGTTTTTTTAACCTATTCACAAACACCTTATATCCCCATTGTATAACTACGATAAATAATGCAAGCTGTATCGATAATAACACCGAAGGTATAAAAAAGGATATTGCACTTGCAATACCACTCACAACAACCATTAAACTTACTTGAATCATAACTAAAACAAATAATAACAAACCAAATGTTAGTATTTTTTCTTTCATATGCTTCCTCCTATTTATATAACATAATAAAAACATGGATTTCTTATCCTCATATACATCCGCCTCTTGTAGTCAATATTTTTTCTTTATACAATTTCATGACTGTCCCATTACTATTTATAATGATTTTATATTTTCTATTTCAATTAACTCTTTACCTTCTATAATATTTAAACATACTTCATTTCTCTAAACACTACTTCCTTAATATTTATTTCGATCACCTCCTTTTAATTATATAAATATCAAAAGGCTGCTAACTCATGTCAACAGCCTTGGAGCACTTGTATAAGCACTTACAATTTAATATAACTCTTAATTGTTATGGTCTAGTATAATTGCATCACTCTTCTTATAAGCATTCTATCAATTTTAATACACGTATTACAATCTCACTGTATCATAACAGTTTGTTAAAAATATTCATCAAATGATTGTTATTTTGTATCAATTATTATCTTTTCACAATTCTCACATCTATATGCACATACTCTACCACCCTTGAAATAATGATAAGTACCTAGTTTGACTTCATTTTCAAATACTTTCCAACGCGATGATAATATCGGCTTTCTTTTTGGATCACTTGACCAAGTAATGACTTCACCACCCGTTTTTATATACCCTTTTATAAGATTTTTTGAACAATACGGACATTCCATTTTTTAAATTCACCCCCTTAAATACCTACATCTTTCCAATCTTTTGCCTAGATGACTACCTTTGTTTAAGCGAATAATATCATTAATAATTTCTTCATCAAAGTAGTAATCGTAGCCCACTATTGTAAACAAGTCATCAATCTTTATAAGAGGAAATACATTTCTATCATTTGCTGCAAAACCCTGAATAGAATCTATAAATTCAATGTATTCCTTTTCATTATCTTTCTCATCAATATTAATATTCTTTATCAATACAGACGAACCAAATTCTTTAGTCAAACTTTTTTTTAAAGAATCTTCTGCTCGAGAGCAGATAGGGCAAAAATCAATTGTGTATATTTCCACTGTCATAGTATGTCTGTTGGAATCTTTATTTAAAAAAAATAGGCTACAACAAATCAATATTAGAATAAATAGTACTGAGATGACGCGTTTTTTATAATTCAATAACGCATACATGCAGCATTACCGGTATAATCAGGCCGTTGACTATGGAAATAACTATAAGTTATTTTCGGAGTTCCACTTTTTGTTGTAATTTGTTCATACCATGTTCTAGAGACTTCGCTATATGCACCATAATAATACTTTTGTTCTCTTATATATGACATGCAATCTGCAGCACCATATTGGTAATACTTAATATGGATTGTTGGATTTACTGATGAGCCAATCGATACAGCTACTGTGTAGATAAACACAACAGCACCTATAGGGGTTTTAGCATATAATAGAGCTCCACTGGCAACCATTCCAAGTAATTCCAAAATTTCAAACTTCATTTTAGTTGTTTTGTGCAGTGGGCCACCCAATAATTTCCAAGTAGTGTAAGTAGACGGCTCACTACCATCAACATTTTTTATTTCTTGCCCATCGGCAGGCATAAGAGGAGTTGGATAATCAGGATCAATTATTTCTTCATAAATAACAATTTCATTACCACTTATATTTAGCAACGATATTTTTTCATCATCTTGTTCTAATAAATAGGTATCATTATTAATTGAAAGTGAAACTGTATTATTAACCTTATCTTCTTCCAACAAAATATATGATGAATCTGTTTTATCATAGGCTATAACATCTGTTACATTTTCATTTTGATATGTGTACAAAAAATCTAAATCCACA
>CAMTOK010000059.1 GCA_947074115.1 uncultured Erysipelotrichaceae bacterium
TACAAAGAACATTCCATGATTATGATTTGGTTGTTACAGGTGACTTGTCATCTTATGGACATACGATATTAGAAGAAATGTTAAAAAGAGAAAAAATCGATGTCGTTAATTATAATGATTGTGGATGTTTGTTATATGACTTAAAAAATCAAGAAGTTTTCCAAGGTGGAAGTGGATGTGCATGTAGTGCACTTGTTACAATGGGATATCTTTACAATATGTTAAAGGAAAGAAAATTAAAACGTGTCTTGGTTGTAGCGACTGGTGCACTTATGTCACCTATGATGTCTTTCCAAAAAGAAACAATTCCATGTGTTGCTCATGCAATTAGTTTGGAGGTCGTTGGATCATGAATTATATAATGGCATTTTTATTCAGTGGGTTTGTATGCTTGGTGGCACAACTCATCTATGATAATAGTAAATTAACACCAGGTCATATCACAAGTTTGTTTGTTGTGGTTGGTTCATTTTTAGATTTATTTCACATTTATGATAAATTGGTAGATATCTTTCATGCGGGGGCACTTATACCAATTACGAGCTTTGGTCATTCATTAATGCATGGAGCCATGGCAGCAACAGAAAAATTTGGAATCTTTGGTCTTGCTTCAGGGATGTTTGAATTAACAGCCGCAGGGATTACTGCAGCTATCTTATTCTCATTCTTAGTTGCTGTGATCTTTAAACCAAAATCATGAACAATTCTTATGATTTAAAACACCGCATACTCAATTTTCAAGGAAGACAGATACATTATTATTTCATTTCAAGTTTGTCTAATGATACCCTTGTATCTCGCCTTATTGAAGGAATCGAGCAGGCAAATGGTAATAATTTAGAAAACTGCATTAATAATGGAGATGTCGATGTTTATAATGCAAGTGAAGTCGATACAATCGAATACGCTTTACTTGCAGGAAATAGTGCAATTATAGATGGTCAAACAGTCTATGTTGTTGATACAAAAGATTATCCAAGCCGTGGTATTCAAGAACCAGAAACTGAAAAAAGTACCAGAGGTGCAAAAGATGGATTTAATGAAGCATTGTTAACAAATACAGCGTTAATTAGACGTCGTATTAAGACAAATACGTTAACATTTGATTTACAAAAGATTGGGACATATAATCCAATAGATATCGCTGTAGTGTATTTAGATGATAAGGTTGATAAACGTGTCTTAGAACAATTGATGAGTCGTATCAAAGAGATTACTGCATCGAGCTTAATTATGGGAGATCGTGCTGTTGAAGAAGTTATTCTTGATCAAGGATATAACCCATTTCCACTTGTTAGATATAGTGAAAGACCGGATATTGTTGCGACTCATGTACAACATGGTCATATCGCAATTATATGTGACACATCTTCATCTGTTATGATGTTACCAACATCACTATTTGAAATATTAGAACATGTTGAAGAACATCGTCAAACACCTCTCATTGGTACATTTATTCGTTTGTTACGTATGACAGCAGTCTTTATGTCATTATACTTAGTCCCTATTTGGGCAGTTGTAAGTAAAATGAATGTTTGGGATTGGGAGTTCTTTATTCAAATCTTAATTGTTGAACTCGCAATTGAATTGCTTAGAATTGCGACAGTACATACACCGGATTCCGTCTCCAATGCCATGGGGCTAATCGCTGCACTCTTATTAGGTGACTTCGCAATCAACCTAGGTTTCTTCTCTGAAGAAATTCTCTTATTCTGTGCGATTGGTTCTGTGAGTGGATTCGCTACGCCAAATTATGAATTATCATTAACAAATAAATATATTAAGGTTATGATGATTATTACAATTATGTTCTTTAACATTTATGGATTTATCGTGTTTAATATTGTCTTATGGGTTTATTTAGCAAGATTAAAACCATTTGGTGTGTCTTACTTATATCCATTATGGCCATTAGATTTAAAGGCCTTAGGACGATTTATCATTAGAAAACCTAAAAAAGGGAAGGCTTGATCGTCTTCTTTTTTTATAATCTATAGGTATTTAAAACAAATTATGCTATAATCTTCAAGGGGAGTGATGATATGAATTGTGAATTTGCATTAGATGAGTTTCAAGGTCCATTGGATTTGTTGTTACATCTGATTAAAGAAAAAGAAATGGATCTACAAACAATAGAATTATCAGTTATAGCTGATCAATATTTACAATATATTCATCAAATGGATTCATCTTATTTAGAATCAATGTCAGAATATCTTGTGATTGCGGCTCAATTGATTGAAATGAAAAGTAAGATGTTATTACCTAAAGAAAAAGTTGAATTTGATGATCAATATGAAGAAGACCCAAGAGATCAGTTGATCAAACGATTAATCGAATATAAAAAATATAAAGACGTTGTTGAAGAATTAAGAGATTTCTATGACGAACGTCAAACTATACATACAAAATTACCAGCATCTATGGATCACTATGTTGTTGATACAACAGAAATGATTCCAGATAATTTAGAGGTTTATGACCTAATTAAAGCAATGCAAAAGATGTTACAAAGAAAAGCATTGTCCATGCCTTTAGAGTCAAAAATAGCGAGAGTTGAAATCTCTGTAGAAGAAAGAACGGATCAAATACGTTCATTCTTTAAAGTTCATAAAGGACAAAGAGTTTTACTAGATGATTTGTTTGAAGATATGTCTAAGACATATATTGTTATTACATTCTTTTCAGTTCTTGTTTTGGTTAAAGCAAAAGAAATAGAAATAGAACAAAATAACAATTTTGAAGATATCTATTTAAGAGAGGTTTAAGATGGAAAAAGAAGAAATATTAAGTATTATTGAGGGGATGTTATTTCTTGCTGGTGATGATGGCATTACAATAAAACTTGTTTGTGATGTTGTTGGTCTTACTAAAAAAGAAGCAACTGAATATACAGATTTATTAATGCAAATCGTTAATGAAAGAATAGTTAAAGGATTTGAAATGACATGCTTTGGTGGTGTTTATAAATATGTAACAATGTCTAAACATCATGAGTATTATCAAAGAATGGTTGAACAAAGTGAAAACAGTTTATCTAATGCAGCACTAGAAACGCTTGCTATTATTGCTTATAATCAACCAATCACAAGGGTCTCTATTGAAGATATTAGAGGTGTTGGTTGTGATTCAATGATTAGAAAACTTCAAATTAAAGCTTTAATTAAAGAAGTTGGACGTGAAGACACACCGGGGAAACCGATTCTATATGGTGTCACTGATGAGTTTATGGATGCTTTTAAACTCACAACATTAGATGAATTACCACAATTAACAGAAATAAAAGAAGAGTTTGATGAAGACGATATCTTTAATACAAAATACACAGAAGCTTAAGAATGCATACGCATTCTTTTTTTTATACCATTAATTGACTCTTGACACATCAGTTAGTGTTTGCTAACATTGAGTTAGTTAAAGATAACTAGGAGGTTATATGTTAAATACAAAGATTATTAAAAGAGTCCCAAACTCTATACCATATATGAAAAAACAAATTATGTTTCAATGGTTATCATTGATAACAAATATATTTATGACTGTTTTACTTGTTTCGGTACTGACATCACAGTTTGAGGCTTCAACTTATATCAAGTTGATCACAATAGTTTTATTACTGTTATTAAGATGTTTGTTTATGAAAAGGGTAACGAGATATTCATTTGAAAATACATCTTATGTTAAGTCATCATTAAGAACAGATTTGTTTAAAAAGATAACACGTTTATCAGTTGATTATAAAAAGATTGTTTCGACAAGTGAACTTGTTCAATTATCAGTAGAAGGAATTAATCAATTAGAAACATATTTTGGGTTATATGTTCCTCAATTGTTTTATAGTTTGTTATCACCATTAACGCTCTTTATTATTGTTTCATTTATTGATATCAAAGTTGCATTAATCTTATTTATATTTGTGCCACTCATACCTGTTTCAATAATAGTGATTCAAAAAATCGCAAAAAGATTATTATCAAAATACTGGGATTCTTATACAACATTAGGGGACAGTTTCCTAGAGAACTTAGAAGGTTTAACAACGTTAAAAATATTTAAAAGTGATGAAGACAAACATAAACAAATGAATGTTGAAGCTGAAACATTTAGAAAAGTCACTATGAAAGTCTTAATTATGCAATTAAATAGTATCAGTGTTATGGATATTGTTGCTTATGGTGGTGCTGCATTAGGGAATTATATGGCAATTGTGAGCTTTAGAAATGATCACATATCATTATTTTCTGCTTTATTCATTATGTTGATCTCATTTGAATTCTTTATTCCATTAAGACAGTTAGGGTCATTCTTCCATATCGCTATGAATGGGATTGCTGCTAGCGATAAGATGCTAAAGATTTTAGATGCTGATGAAGTGCTAAGAGAGAAGAGCATAGATGGTGATGTTGAATCAATTGATTTATCTCACTTAAAGTTTGGATATGATGAAAGAGTCATCTTGGATGATGTTTCATTAACTATAAAAAAAGGACAGTTCACTTCAATTGTAGGAGAAAGTGGATCTGGAAAAAGTACAATCGTAAAATTGGTTGCTGGATTACTTAGAGACTATGAAGGAGATTTAAGTATAAACGGTATTCCACAAAAGACAATCAGTGATGAATCATTATACAGTCATATTTATTATGTAACTCATATGCCATTTATAATGAAGGGAACATTAAGAGATAACTTAATGTCTCAACAATCAGATGATGTTTTATGGGCTGCTTTAAAAGAAGTCTCTTTAGATGAATTCTTTAAACAACAAAATGGATTAGAAACTCTTATTTTAGAATCAGGTTCTAATTTATCTGGTGGACAAAAACAAAGATTGAATATCGCAAGAGCACTTCTCTCTTATCAAAATGTCTT
Organism: uncultured Erysipelotrichaceae bacterium; assembly: GCA_947074115.1. Taxonomy (GTDB): domain Bacteria; phylum Bacillota_I; class Bacilli_A; order Erysipelotrichales; family Coprobacillaceae; genus CAMTOK01. The sequence goes on from CAMTOK010000059.1 coordinate 4,876, forward strand.
TATCTTTGATGAAGCAACAAGCAATATTGATGTAGAGAGTGAAGAAATGATTTTAGATTTAATTCAATCATTATCAAAAACAAATACAGTCATTATGGTGACGCATAGATTAAGTGCAGTTCGTGATTCTGATTATATCTATGTATTAGAAAATGGATGTATTCAAGAAGAAGGGCAACATGATGATTTAATGAATAATAATGGTTTGTATAAACGATTATTAAATCAACAAAAAGAATTGGAGGAATATCAACATGTCTAATATCAAAGTTATGTTACGTTTAAGTGGACTTGTTTTACCTCTCGCTGGTCATATGATTATTGCTGTGTTAACAGGAACGATTGGGTTTATCTGTGCGATGTCTATCCCAGTTTTGTCTGTTATGGCTTTATTACAAGCTGTTGGAATGTTTCCACATCTTCCATTAGAAAATATATTGGCTATATTGGTTATATCTGCAATTTTAAGAGGTGTTTTACACTATATTGAACAAGCATGTAATCATTATATAGCGTTTAAAATATTAGCAATATTAAGAGATAAAGTGTATACCGTCTTAAGGAAACTTGCACCAAGTAAATTAGATGGTAGAGATAAAGGTGATCTCATATCTTTAATAACAAATGATATTGAATTATTAGAAGTCTTCTATGCGCATACAATATCACCAGTATTGATTGCTATTTTAACATCATTAATATTATTTAAATTCTTTATGCATATCCATGTGATTGCACTTATAATAGCGTGTATTGCTTATTTATTGGTAGGTTTTGCAATTCCTATGTATGTTTCTAAAAGAGGACAAAAGGTTGGTCAAAATGTAAGAAATGAAACTGGAGACTTAAGTCGTTATATTTTAGAAAGTTTTAGGGGGATTCAAACAATTCTTCAAGTTGGTCAAGCTACGAAAAGAACGGAATCAATGGAACAAAAGCATCATGGGATTGAAGGTGATGTAAAATCACTGAAGGATATAGAAGCAAGCCAAATGGTCTTGAGTCAAGCAGTGATCATTCTTTCATCTGTTATCATGTTTATAGCATTACAAGTCGTAGGTGTATCTGATTTTAGAATCATTTGTGGAGTTGTTTTAATGATGTCAAGCTTTGGACATGTCCTTGCTTTAAGTTCATTAGCAAATCACTTGTTATTAACGTTAAGCAGTGCAAGAAGAACGTTATCATTATTAGACGAGAAACCATTAATAGAAGATGTTGTTAATGGTAAAAATATTGAATTTGGAGACATTTGTTTAAATGGTGTGACATTCTCATATGAAGATGAAACAATTTTAAATGATGTGACTCTAACTTTAGAGAAAAACAAGATGAATGCTATTGTTGGTAAATCTGGAAGTGGTAAATCAACGATTTTAAAACTTATACAACGTTTCTATGATTGCCAAGAAGGTAATATCACGATCAATGGAGAATCCATTCAAACAATTAATACTGAATCATTAAGAAATCAGTTTGCATACGTCACTCAAGAAACAATGATTTTTCACCAGTCAATACTTGAAAATATTCGTGTAGGACGTATAGGTGCAACAAGAGAAGAAATTATTGAAGCAGCGAAGCAAGCGAGTTTACATGAGTTTATTGAGACACTCCCTAGTGGTTATGATACACAAGTTGATGAGCTTGGATCATCATTATCAGGTGGAGAAAGACAACGTATTGGCCTTGCAAGAGCACTGTTGTCCCATGCACCATGTATTGTCTTAGATGAACCGACAAGTAATTTAGATGTTTTAAATGAAGGAATGATTTTAAATGCATTAGGTAAACTTGTCGATAAAACAATTGTTATTGTTTCACATAGAGAATCTACAGTGAAACGTGCAGAAGTCATTCACCATATTGATTGTGGTAGGGTGAGTTAATGAGTGCACAAAAAATAGAAAAAGAAATAAAAATCATAAATACAATGATTGATATCTATAAAAAAGGACATCCAAATGAGGATGTCGAATCATTAAGAGACTATGCAGTGAAGAGAATAGAAAAATGTCCTCGCATAGAAACGAAGACATTTTGTAGTCGATGTGATATTCACTGTTATCAAAAAGTGATGAGAGATCAAATCAAACAGGTTATGCGTTATAGTGGACCACGTTTGATTTGGCATCATCCTATACAACTTATAAAACATATACTAGGAGGATAATATGAAAATTATTTACAGTTTATTAGGATTGCTTTGTTTTGGTTTAGGGGTCCTTGGTGTGATTTTACCAATCTTACCAACAACACCGTTTTTACTTGCTGCAGCATTCTGTTTTGCAAGAAGTTCTAAAAGAATTAATGATTGGTTCTTATCAACAAAAATCTATCAAAATCATTTAGATTCATTCGTTAAAGAAAGAGCAATGACATTAAAAACAAAGGCAAGTATATTAGGTTTTGCAAGTGTTATGTTAATGTTTCCTTTGATTTTTAGTGATAGCATCATTGTAAAATGTATTATTATGACTTTATATGTTTGTAAGTATAGTTACTTTATCTTTTGTATTAAAACAATTAAAGAAGCTTAGACAAAATAAAAAAGCACTAATGTGCTTTTTTTAATTAACCGATAACTGTAACGTTAGCAGCTTGTGGTCCTCTATCTCCTTCAACGATGTCGAATTCAACAGCTTGACCTTCTTCTAAAGTTTTGAAACCATCAGTATTGATAGCTGAGAAATGTACGAATACATCTTTGTTTTCCCCTTCAATTGTGATGAATCCGAATCCTTTATCAGATTTGAACCATTTTACTTTCCCTGTACTCATTAATGAAGTACCTCCTATTAATTTTGCAAAAAAGAAAACATTATTTTTAAACTATTACTTTCTAGAAAGAATTTCATACTTTTGAAAAAAGAGCCTTCATTTATTTGCTATTAATATAATACCATAAATAGAAAGTATATACAAGTTATTATTGACTTTAAGGGCTTTTTGGGTATCATTTATAGAGAAGAAGAGGGTAGAATTATGATAAATAACTATGCAAAACTAATAATTAAACAAGGAGTTAATCTCCAACAAGACCAAGAACTCCTTATTCAGGGTTCTGTTGAGTGTAAAGATCTTATAAGAGAACTTGTAAAAGAAGCTTATCTTATCGGCGCAAAAGATGTTGTTGTTAACTATTTAGATGATGTGATTTCAAAGTTAAAGTATGAAAACCGTCCAGTTGAACAATTTGAAACAGTACCGAGTTATATCCCAGAATTATTCAATGAATATGCTAAAAGAGGCGCTGCTGTTATAACAATCACAAGTAGTGATCCAGAAGCTATGAAGGGAATTGATCCTAAAAAGATTTCAACATCACGTGTCGCTCAAAGAAAAGCTTGTGATGTATTCTATGATGCATTAGATGCTGGAGTCAATCGTTGGTGTGTTGTTGCTGCTCCTAGCTTAGGATGGGCTAATAAAGTCTTCCCTGATGTCAGTGATGATGAAGCAGTTGAAATGTTATGGCAAGCAATATTCAAAGCAACACGTGCTGATCAAAAAGATCCTATCGATGCTTGGGATAAACATCATGAGTCATTTGAAGAAAAAGTGAATATCTTAAATACGAGTGATATTGATTACTTACACTTTACTAATGAAAAAGGAACTGACTTAAAAGTTGGTTTAGTAGAGAATTACTTATTTGCTGGTGGCGCAAGCTATACGACTGATGGTATTAGAAACTTTGCAAACATACCTACAGAGGAAGTCTTTGCAGCACCACATAAATATAAAGTTAATGGTATTGTTTATAGTTCATTACCATTAAATCATAATGGATGTTTAGTTGAAGATTTTACTATTGAATTTAAAGATGGTAAAATTGTCAATTATGATGCGAAAGTTGGAAAAGAAGTTTTAACAAGCATTATTGATACTGATGAAGGCGCAAGTTATTTAGGAGAAGTTGCTTTGGTTCCATATCATTCTACAATTAGTGAAATGGGTGTCTTATTCTATAATACATTATTTGATGAAAATGCATCTTGTCACTTAGCAATTGGAAAAGGATATGCTGAATGTATTGAAAATGGTTTAAATATGTCTAGAGAAGAATTAGAAGCAGTTGGTGTCAATGATTCTTTAACACATGTTGATTTTATGTTTGGAACACCAGATTTAAAAGTTGTTGCTTATTTAAAAGATGGAACAACAAAAGATGTGTTTATTGATGGAGATTTTGCGTTTTAATTAATGGAGGGAAGTTATGGCTGATTTTATATCAGAAGTTAAAAAAAGAAGAACCTTTGCGATTATATCCCATCCCGATGCAGGGAAAACAACGTTAACTGAAAAGTTCTTATTATATGGTGGAGCTATTCAGGAAGCAGGGATGGTTAAAGGAAAGAAACAATCAAAACATGCGGTCAGTGACTGGATGGAAATTGAAAAACAAAGAGGGATCTCAGTTACCTCTTCTGTATTACAGTTTAATTATGATGGATTTTGTATCAATATCTTAGATACACCGGGCCATCAAGATTTCTCTGAAGATACGTATCGTACACTTATGGCGGCGGACAGTGCAGTCATGGTAATCGATGGTTCTAAAGGGGTCGAAGATCAAACGAGAAAACTATTTAAAGTTTGTGCTATGAGAAATATTCCAATCTTTACGTTTATTAATAAAATGGATAGAGAAGCAAAGGATCCATATGAATTAATGGAAGAAATCGAAAGAGAACTTGGTGTAGAAACATGTGCAGTCAACTGGCCAATAGGTTGTGGTAAAGAATTTAAAGGTGTTTATGAAAGACATAAACATGAAGTGATTCGATTTGTTCCTGTTAAAGGTGGACAAAAAGAAGTTGAAGCCCATATTTGTGACGCTAATGATGAATCATTAAAAGATGAAATTGGTGAACAATACTATAACCAACTTCAAGATGATATTGAATTATTAGATGGTGCAGGTGTTGAGTTTGATATAGAAAGAGTTAGAGAGGGGAAATTATCACCAGTATGTTTTGGTTCAGCCTTAACGAACTTTGGTGTTGAACCATTCTTAAGACATTTCTTAGATATGACAACATCTCCATTACCTCGTACATGTGATAAAGGTGTTGTTGATCCTTTAACGGAAGAATTCAGTGCTTTTGTCTTTAAGATCCAAGCCAATATGAATAAAGCGCATAGAGATAGAATGGCATTCATGCGTATTTGTTCTGGTAAATTTACAAAAGGTATGGAAGTCTTCCATTACCAGGGAAATAAAAAGATTAAATTGAGTCAGTCTAAACAAATTATGGCTGAATCAAGAGAAGAAGTTGAAGAAGCTTATGCTGGAGATATTATTGGTGTCTTTGATCCAGGGATTTTCTCAATTGGTGATACACTATGTATGGCTAAGAATAAGTTTGCGTTTGAAGGTATACCAACATTCGCACCTGAACACTTCGCGTTAATTAGAAATACAGATACAATGAAGCGTAAACAATTTGTTAAGGGTGTTGAACAAATTGCTCAAGAAGGTGCTATCCAAATCTATACTGATATTGGTGGAGGTATGGAAGAAATCTTCGTTGGTGTTGTTGGTATCTTACAATTTGAAGTCTTAACGTATCGATTAAAGAATGAATACAATGTTGATATTGTCAACACACCTCTTCCTTATAGATATGTAAGATGGATCGTCAGCCCAAATGTTGATATTAAATCATTAAATATTTCATCTGATACTAAGGTTGTACAAGACCTTAAAGGAAATCATTTATTACTCTTCAGTAATGAATGGGGAGTTAGATGGGCTAATGATAAAAACCCTCAACTTGAACTTGCTGAATTTTCGAAAAACTAAAAGGCGTAAGCCTTTTTTCTATTTGTAAAAGGTGATACAATACATG
>CAMTOK010000060.1 GCA_947074115.1 uncultured Erysipelotrichaceae bacterium
CGTATTTCTACGAAAATCACTCATTTTTGATAAATTTATTCTCAAACTTCAAATAAAGCTTTTAAATCATCCATAGACATTGTTGTGATTTCTCCAACATGTCCTTCAACTAATGAATCAGCTAAATTTTTCTTTTGATCTTGTAATGCCATAATCTTTTCTTCAATTGTTCCTTTCATAATTAAAGAGAACACTTGAACTGTTTCTTTTTGTCCCATACGATACGCTCTGTCAGTCGCTTGGTTCTTAACAGACATATTCCACCAAGGATCAAAATGAATAACTGCTTGTGCAGCTGTTAGGTTCAGACCTGAACCACCAGCTTTTAATGAGATTAAGAACAATGTTGTATCATCATTTTGGAATGCTTTAACACGTTGTTGTCTTTTCTCTTTATTGACTGAACCATCTATTCTATAGAATGAAATATGTTCTTTCACACATTGTTGTTCTACTAAATCTAATACACTTGTAAAAGATGAGAACAATAAGACTTTCTTTTTGTTGTCTTTTAATGAATGAATTAATTCCATACATCCTTTTAATTTAGATGAACATTCTTCAATTGCAGGATCAACCAAACGTAAATCCTGACACACTTGTCTTAACTTCGTTAACATAGATAAGATATCCATTCTGTTCACTGCTTCTCCACCTTGATCTGTGATCATTTGGTTTGCTTGAAGCAATGCTGCTTTATACCATTTCTCTTCTGTTTCATTCATTGTTAAGTATAATGTTTGTTCAATTTTTTCTGGTAATTCTTTTAATACATCTTTCTTATTTCTTCTAAGTAAGAATGGTGAAATCAACATTCTTAATTTATTTTGTTTATCTTCATCTAATTCTTTTACAATTGGTCTTTCATATTCATCTAAGAAATATGCATAATTGTATAAGTAATGAGGCATTAAGAAATCAAAGATAGACCATAACTCAGCTAATGTATTTTCAATAGGTGTCCCAGTTAATGCGAAACGTTGTTTCGCTTTTAACCTCTTCACACTCATAGCGTTCTGTGTTTTCGGATTTTTAATATACTGTGCTTCGTCTAAAACAACAGTATTAAATTCATATTCTAAATAGCCATCAATATCTCTACGTAAATAATCATATGATGTGATCACAACATCATAATCTTTTGCGTTCTTGATCATTTCATCACGTTCTGCTTTTGTCCCATAGATAGAAAGAACATTCATATGACTTGCGAACTTCTTAATTTCATCACTCCAGTTTAAAAGTAAACTTGCTGGTGTGACAACAAGATGAGTTCCCTCTTTTTCACTATCAAGATAAGCAATCATCTGTAATGTTTTCCCAAGTCCCATATCATCGGCTAATATACCACCAAATCCATAAGACGCCATTGTCTTTAACCATTGATACCCTGTTTCTTGATACTCACGTAATACGCCTACAAACGCATCAGGGACAGGATAATGACCATTCATCTTTTCTATATTATCTTTCCAATCTTGATAATCTTGACCTTTATAGAAATCTAAGAAACTATGATTTGCCATTTGATGTTCTAATTCATATAGTCTATATGTCGGCACTTTAATTGCACCTTGGCTTAAATCCTGTTGATTTAAATGCAATCCTCTTGTTAAATCATCAAGTTCTTGAAGTGATGTTTGTTCTAATGAAATCACTTCACCATTCTTTAACTTATAGAATTTTCTTTGTTTCTTAAATGATTTTAAGATATCAAATAACTCATCTTTATTAAGATCAGTACTATCAATATCTACTTCTAATAAACCATTAGACAAACGGACTCCAACTTGGAATTGTAAAGATTTCACTTGTGTCATTTGTTTTAATGAATCACTAATATAAACTTCACAGAACTGAGCTAAATATGTTAATCCCTCATGAGCGAAGTTATATGAATGATCATGATTATCTGAAAGATAAATCATATTCTCCTTTAACTCATGAACAAATGGTTTAATATAAGCTTCTACCAAATCAGCTTCTTTTGATTGATGTTCAGTATTTAAGAATGCATATTGAATATGATCATCATATAAATACTCTATTTGTAAACAGATTTGATCTGTTTCAACAATATCACCATAAAGATTAATTCTATTTTCACTATAATAATCCATCTTTTCAGATGTGATCAATTCAACATCATCTTTAACATCACTATAAACATATTTATAGAAATCATCGATGACATCTTTAGAAAAGAATAATCCTTCTTTAGATTTTAATAATGTTTTTAAGAAATGAATTGTTCTCTTTGGTTGTATAAATGTATATTGATATAAAATATCATCCATTAATTCATAACAACCATCATTATTCATAATTAAAGATTCATATATTTCAGCATCTTGTAGATTTAAAATATACATATCTTCTTTATTCAACATTTCCACGGAAATATTTTGTTGTATTGTGTCATACCCAATATCAGAATTGGCATGAGGTAATGATGAAAAGACATTATAAAGAAGTGTGACGTCATCACCTTTTATAATTAATTCTTTAACAACATTCTCAGGTTCATAATTCCCTTTTTGATACATAAGTGCCATAAAGTCATAAACTTCTTTTGAGTCGTCATCAAAAGCGTCTCTATGATGCACAAATTCAAAACTCTTACCATACTTTAAATTCTCATTATTCTTCACTGCGTGAAAGAATGAATTTAAGTTCTTTACCATATAGGGCTGTGTTGCGAGTACACGAAGAGAGACTCTGAGTGTATCTTTCTTTTGTTTAATAACAGCTTTTAATTGATACTTTTCACATGTAATAGGAATAAAAGATTCTCTATACAATTGTTCTTTAAATTCATCAATGAAAGTCACTCCCATTGATGTCTTTTTATTTAACTGTTTTTCTAACTTCTGTTGTTTTTCTAACAACATCTTTTCTTCTCTTTGACCAGACATATTCCTTTCATAAGTATATGGATATGTCTCTATCTTTAACTGACTTAAAAAGAAAATCAAACTTACCAAGTGACGGCAAGCTTTTGGATGTTCACAGTTACATTGATACTCTGCAATCTCCCCTTTGTATGTAATTTTCATTAAAATCACATACGACTCTTTCCCTTCAGTTAATCGCGCTACGACACGGTAACGCTGTTGTTGTTCATCTTGCGAAATACTTAAACGATCTAAAACTTGTTTTATATCTAGTAATCGACCTTGTCGATACTCTTTTTCATTCGAAAGAATTGATTTAAATGAACTTTTACTGATGTACATTTCTATTCCTCCTTAACTGTCATAGTATACCACAAAAATATATAATATGTCTTTTTTCTTTCTTTTTCTTACAGTTATAAATTTCTATCATTTCCTTTTCAAAAATGGAATTATCGTTATAATAAGTGCAGGAGTGAAAAATAATATGAAAAAAGCATTCGATAATGATTTATATGTATCATTACAATCTCAACATATAGAAGAACGTATTAGTAAATACGATAATAAACTTTATCTAGAGTTTGGTGGAAAATTATTCGATGATCACCATGCTTCTCGTGTTTTACCAGGTTTCGAACCTGATACAAAACTACAAATGTTATTATCATTTAAAGATAAAGTTGAAATTATAATTGCGGTGAACGCAAAAGATATTGAAAGAAAGAAAATGAGAAACGATTTAGGTATCGGTTATGACGAAGATGTTCTTCGTTTAATCGATGAATACAGACGTGTTGGTCTATTTGTAGGAAGTGTGACGATCACTCAATACGAAAACCAAAGCTCTATTTCTGACTTTGCGAAACAATTACAACAAAAAGGTGTACAAGTTTTCTATCACTATCCTATTACAGGATACCCTCATGACTTAGATAAAATCATTTCATGTGAAGGTTTTGGTAAAAACGATTATATTTTAACATCAAAACCATTAGTTGTTGTGACTGCACCAGGACCTGGTTCTGGTAAAATGGCAACATGTTTATCTCAATTATACCATGAGCATTTAAATGGTGTGAATGCAGGATACGCTAAATTCGAAACATTCCCTATCTGGAATCTTCCATTAACACATCCTGTTAATTTAGCATATGAAGCCGCAACAATTGATTTAAATGATTTAAATATGATTGATCCTTATCACTTAGAAGCTTATCAAGAAACAACAGTTAACTATAACAGAGATATTGAAATCTTCCCTGTCTTAAAAGCAATGTTCACAAGAATCTTCGGTTCTTCACCATATGCTTCACCGACAGATATGGGTGTTAATATGGCTGGACACGCTATTGTGAATGATGAAGCCGCAAGAGATGCAAGTCGTAGAGAAATCGTAAGACGTTACTACCATGCTGAAGTTGACTTCTTAATGGGAAGAATCAATCAAGCATCACTTGATAAGATTCATAACTTATTGTCTCAAGCAGATGTCAATCCACATAACAGAAAATGTGCACAAATGGCAAATCAATACGCTAAGGAACACAACATGCCAATGGCCGCTATTGAATTACATAATGGTAATCTTGTTTATGGAAAAACATCTCCATTACTGAGATGTTCTAGTGCTGCATTATTAAATGCATTAAAATCATTAGCGAATATCGAAGATCATGTTGAATTAATATCAAAAGAAATGATTGAATCAATCTTAATGTTAAAAAATGATTATTTAAATAGTCAAACACCTTCATTAGATATAGGTGAAGTTTTATTAACATTATCTATTGCGTCACAAACAAGTGCCAAAGCAAAACTTGCATTATCACGTTTACCTGATTTAAAACAATGTGAAATGCATTCAACGATCATTTTAAATAAAAATGACAGAGATACTCTCCGTCAATTAAAAGTCAATTTAACTTGTAATCCAAAATAACAACAAAGGACCTCTACTGAGGTCCTTTATTAGTTTTGTTTAAATTGAAAACTTTCGTATTCTTCTTTAACATTCTTATATAATTGTTCAAATGTATAAACAACATTATCATTTGTTAACATTGCTTTAAATGGAATATAAGGCATCTTTGCTTGTTTAAAGATTTCAAGTAAGATATCTAATTGTTGTCCTTCAAATCCTGCAAAGAATAGGAATGGTTGATCCATTTCGAATTCTGCTTGAGGATGATCCTTTTTCTCATAACCTGGAATACCAATTAAATATCCCATTTCTTGATTTGTTTCATCATCGCTTATGTCTTTCACATCAACGTCTAGTTGATTCATTAATGTTGTTAATATTGTTTTTGTTGTTTCATCTATATGATACGTTAAAATCACTTCATTCATTTGTACTTGCTTCCTCCTGGTCTAAATCACCTTGTTCAGTTTGAATCTTATTTCCTGCCATTAAGTCATCAATATATTGAACAGCTTGTTGTGTACTGAGTTCATCAGGCACAACAACAGACAATGCTTGTCCCATTGAGAAACAGAATTCATGTTGTGGTGTACCAGCTATTTGATATGATTGAATATCCCATGAGGCAAGTGTTGACAATTGGAACTGAATCAATGCATTGATCTCTTGTTGAGAAATATTTGTATCAACACTATTACTTAATGTTGATAAGACTGAAGAGAACTTTGTTAAAATCACTGGAGATGATATCTTTTTAATAATTGCTGATATCATTCTTTGTTGATTTCTTCCTCTTTCAAAATCTCCATCTAAAAATGCTTTTCTCTCTCTTACAAAAGATAACGCTTGTTGTGCATTTAATGTATTATACCCCTCATTGATTTGATATTTACCTTTAACAGTCACAAATGAATGTGGAGAATAAACAGTTACACCGCCTAAAACATCAACTATATCTATAAATGATGTAAAATTTAATCTTGCATAATAATTAATATCTTCTTGTAAATAATTTTCTAAAGTTAATAAACTTTCATCCAATCCATAGATTCCTGCATGCGTAAATTTATCATATTGATTATTTCTCGCTAGAGGGATATATAAATCCCTAGGAATACTGATCATTAAGACTTGTTTCGTATTTGGATTCACCGCAACAAGCATATTCACATCTGAACGTGATACAGCTGATAAATCACCATACTCATCGTTACCACTAATATAAACAAGGAACGGACTTGTTGTTACGTCTACATTTTTCGCAGAAACAAGAGTTTCACTTAAAACGACTTGGTAAATCACACGTGTTTCTTCACCAAATGTTGTATGATCTTGTTCTATTAAAGAACGGAACGCTTCATCTAATAAAATAGCGTCAACAGTTCCATTATAAAGATCATTCGTTAATGATGTAAAATCATCATACGTTAATTCATCAATAGGACCAAATTGGTTCTTTATATCTTTCAAAGCATAATCCATCGTATCGGGGTCAATATTATACACATATCCTAAACAAGAACTTGTTATTCCTTCTTCGTTTAAGATCTCTGAATCATTCATAACAATCACTGATACAGCACGTGTTTGAAATGACTCAGATGTGAGTAAATCAATCGCATGATCTAATTCTTGAAGATTCATTGCGACAAAGATAAGAACCAAACTCACAAACAAACTCAAGACTTGTGTAATCAATGATCTTTTACTATGTACTTTCTTAATAAAGATTAAGAAATATTCTCCTATAAGTAACACTACTAATATGACGCAAATCACTGTATAATAGAGTGGTGGTAAAAATGAGAGTTTATAGAGATAGTATAAAAAGACGCACGTTGCCAGGATTTGAATTGAAAAGACAATTGCCCTTTGATATGTCTTTAAAAATATTTTTATATGATTAAAAAATTCTTTCATAAAATCACTCCTTAATATAGGGTAACATAATTTGTTAACTTAAGCAAATTTTACATAAATATAACAAATATAAACACATTTTGACGACGAGTTCAAAGAAAAGAGGTCATATGAATTCAACAATACTCAATTATGCAGAACTTCGTGGAGACTTATCATCATTAGATTATCCATGGAATGATGTCGATTACTTAATATTTAGTTCTTTATCTTACTTACAATTAGATCATCTTCCTATAGAAGACCCTATGCCTATTCAAGATTTATATCAAGTGTATCAAAGAAATAACTATCAACAAACATCAAACCCTGTTTTACAAGAATCATTAAGTTTATTTAAATCAATGGCAGAATCAATCCGTTATCAAAATATCTTAATGACACGTTATGTTAGTGAAACAAATGAAAACTTAGTCAAACAGTTTTCAGCAACATCATATATCTTACCAAACCAAGAAATTTATGTAGCCTATAGAGGAACAGATGATTCTATGATTGGTTGGCATGAAGATTTCTTCTTACTCTATGAATCGGAAATTCCTTCTCACAAACAAGCATTAGATTATATCAACCATATTGCTTCTTTACAGTATGGTCAAACTTTAAGTCAATCATTAAAAAATGAGTATCTTGGGAAAACAAATTTTCAAAGATATACAAAACATCAAGACTTAAAAAAGAACGGTTATAAATTACATATTGGTGGACATTCAAAAGGTGGTCATTTGGCTATATACGCCGCTATGATGGCAGACCCAAAAATACAAGATCGTATTATCGGTGTCTACAATTACGATGGTCCTGGTGTTCATGAAGATTTTGCGACAAGTGATATGTACAAACGGATTCTTCCAAAAATTCATTCCTATATGCCTGAATACTCTTTCTTTGGTATGATGTTACATCATGATGAAGAGTATACTGTTCTCAAAAGCAACAACACTGGGATGATACAACACAACTGTTTTTCTTGGTGTGTTGATCGTAACACCTTTATTCCAGGTGAATTGTCTATGCAAAGTCTAGATTTTACAATTAAGGTGTATTCATTTTTAGATAAATTATCTGTTGAAGAAAAGAAAGTGTTTGTCCAAACACTCTTCCAACTCTTCGATTCATTAGACATATTAACATTCTCTGAATTGTCTCATTTGTCATATAAACATGTCTTAGCCGCTGTTAAACAAATGACTCAATTAGATTCAAGTGTTTTGATTCTCTTAATACAAGTGATCCATATGTTATGGAATGAATCTAAAAACTCACACATCTCAACATATACAGAAGACAATGACAAAACGATATGAGATCACTCATATCGTTTTAATAACAATGATATTTATTTTTACCAAGGCGCTCTGCATGATAGAGCGCTTTTTCAGCTTCATTAAATAATTTTGTAATTTGATAATCATGAGGAATACGTTTTGTATAACCTATAGAAATATCATATTCACAGATCACTTCATTATAAACAAATGGTTGTAACAATTGGTTTAATACATCTTCAACATTTAACTCATACGTTATTAAATAGATTCCAATAATATTGTCTTCATAATGAAAACAAATATCTTCTTTTGTCCCTAAGGATTGAATACGTTTTGTCAGTTCAATTTTATATTCTTCTTCAATCCTTAAACCATATTTATATTTTAAATCTTCTGGGATATGCATCTTTAATAAGGCAAGAACACCAATATGTTCTTGATGTTCATAGAGATAATTTTGGACTGTTTGTACGCCATTGTTTGTACTCATTAATTGTGTTATAGGATGAAATAACAATTGTTGATTTCTATTCCTTAATTCAATATTCTTCTTTGTCATATCTCTTTGCATTCTAACAAGTTCATTATTCATCTTTTGAAGTTCTTCTAAATGCGTATCTTGTGAGACATGAAATTGTGTTAAAGATTCACTCACACTTTGTCCTTTCACCAATGAAAGAAACTGATCTCTTTGATTTATTGATTGATTAAAGAACACTTCAAGGTCATCAGAAGTATACTTCTCTTTTAATTGTGAAGCGGATAAGATTGTTCCATGTTTTGAAACTTGAACTATATAAGTGAATAACTTATCTAACGGCACAATCGATCAACCTCATGTAATAAATCTTTAAAATCATCACAATAAATATCAGCACCTGTTTTTATTTTAACATCTTTCATTCCAATAAAGGCTCTTCCTCCAACAGCGACTTTCACTTGAGGTGAAATTTCTTTGATCTTTTTAATAGCTTCAATACAAGGAAGAATTCCTTGAGGCATACATACCGACAAAGCAACAAGTTGAGGTTGTTCAAACAATAACATATCGCATAACCCTTGAAGTGGTACTGCAGCGCCTAAGAAGAGACTGTCCCATCCATTGTACTCTAACAAATCTGAAATCATACGTGCGCCAATTTCATGTAACTCACTTCCCATACATGCGATCACTGCCTTTTTATTTCGTCTTGGTTGTTCAAAGATACGACTTTGAAAACGTGATAGAAGTGATTGGATTGCCATACTGCAATAGTGTTCCTGTGCAACACTGATCTTATTTTCATACCACAATTCACCGACTTCTCTCATTGTATCTTTCATAATATCAGTAAAGACACAATCAAGTGGAAGCTTTAATGATAAATCTTCAATATATTGAGTTGCACCTCTTAAATCCTTATTTAATAAAAGATGTAACAATTCCTTCTTACATTCATGATAATCACCAATAGAAATATAACTTTTCTTTAACTCTTCTAATGTTAATCCTTTTGTTATTTCTATAGCGTTCTCTAATAAAGTACGTGCATACTCATAATCACTTTCATTCATTGCGCCATTAAGGTGTTTGATCATTGAAGCATAATGATACGTTAAGTATTCCTTACGTCTTTCAACATCTACAAAAGGCATATGATATGATAAGAGTGCACATATCCATCGAATATACTCATAATATAAATCACTATCTTTTAATTTAATCGCTATATCAATAGAACTTAAATCATGTAATATCCCATTCATTAATGCCTGTTGATCAGCATCAGACAATTCTTGACTTAATCGTTTATCTAGTTCAAATTGTTCATGATAAACAATTTGTGCAAGTTCTCTTACTCTTGGAACATCATTAAAGTTTAATAAACTCATATTCGTTATCCTCGACTTTCGTATTCATACTATCTAATATAGTAATCACCAAACCTGTCACTAAATAATCACTAGATTTATAAGGAGATATTCTGACTGTATAATCTTTGTTTCTATTTCCTTTCACTGTTCTTTCAATGGCTTTCTTCGTACTTAAGACTTTCACAGCGTCATGTGAAATCTTATAAGATAAGAATGATGGTTCTAACAACAATAACGAACGTCCTATATCATGTTCCATGATATGAAACTCTCTCGCTATATAATCAGTAAAACGTCTTATATTTAACTCATAATCAACAAACAATATACCGATCATTGTTGTTGATAAGAAATTAGAAATATCATTATTCACGATAACCAATTCATCAACTTTTTGTTGATATTCAGAATTGACTGTATACAATTCTTCATTAACTGATTGTAATTCTTCATTTGAACTTTGTAGTTCTTCATTTGCTGTTAAAAGTTCTTCATTTGCTGCTTGAAGTTCTTCATTTACACTTTCTAATTCTCCAATTGTTTTGATCAATTTCTTTTGTGAGATATCAAGTTCTTTTTCTAAATCAAT
>CAMTOK010000061.1 GCA_947074115.1 uncultured Erysipelotrichaceae bacterium
AAGAAACAAAAAACAAATTGTTATAACAAGTGATAAACCGCCAAGAGACCTTAAGGGTATGGAAAATAGACTTGTTTCTCGTTTTACTTCAGGTTTAACAGTTAGTATTGATACACCTGAATTTGAAACATCAAAAGCAATATTAAGAAAGAAGATAGAACTCGAAAATGTAGACTATCCAATAACAGAAGAAGTATTAGATTTTATTGCGACTCACTTTAATAAAGATGTTAGAGAATTAGAAGGAAGTTTAAAAAGACTTCTATTCTTCAAACTTATTTCTGATCAAGATGTAAAAGAAATTGATTTATCAGTCGCATTAGAAGCTTTTAAAGATTCTTATCAACAACCAACTAAAATGAAAGATTTAACTGTATCAGGAATCAAAAGAACTGTTGCTGATTACTATAATCTTTCTATTGCTCAGTTAAATTCAAAATCAAGAACATCAAATTTAATAGTCGCAAGACATATTGCTATGTATTTGGTAAGAGATTTAATCAAAGATATCTCTTATATACAAATAGGACAAGAATTTGGTGGTCGTGATCACTCTACAGTTATGAAAGCTTGTGACAAAGTTCAAACAAAATTAAAAAAGGACATCAATTATAAACAAGCAATTGATGATATTAAGAAGAAATTAGTCTAGTTGTGCACAGTTATACACAATATGCACACATAAAAAAGAGTAATTTTGTACGATTATATCAATATAATTCAATGTTATTCGCTTTATCCACACTATTATTATAATTAATATATTCAAATAATATAAATATATAAGGAGAAAATTATGAATTTTAAAATTAAAAGAATTGAATTACTTAATGCTTTATCTAAAGTTTCAAGAGCTGTTTCTCAAAAAACACCATTACCTGTATTAACAGGAATTCACTTTGAATTAAAGAATAATCAATTAACATTAACAGGTAGTGATAGTGATATTACAATACAAACTAAAATAGAAGATAACCTAGAAATATTACAAGAAGGTTCTGTTGTTTTATCTTCTAGATATATATTAGAAATTATTAAAAAGATTGATTCAGAATTTGTTCACATCTATATTGTTGATGGAACATTAACACGTATAGAAGGATCTCATTCTAAATTTGATTTAAATGGTATTCCTTCATTTGATTACCCTAGAATTGATTTTAATAAAACTGGAATTCAATTCTTTATTAAATCAACTGATTTAAAAAGTATTATTGAACAAACATCATTTGCTACAAGTGAAAAAGAAACAAGACCAGTTTTAACAGGGGTTAACTTTAAAGCTATAGATTCTAAATTAGAATGTACAGCGACTGATAGTTATAGATTAGCTAGAAAAACAATTATTATTAACTCTGATATCTCATTTAATATTATTATTCCTAAAAAGAGTTTAATTGAAATAGCGAGAATCATAGAAAAAGATGATCAATTAGAATTATTTGTTTCTGAAAGAAAAGTCTTAATTAAAATAGATAATTATATTTTCCAAACACGTTTAATTGATGGGGCGTATCCTGATACAAGTCGTTTAATTCCTGATCAATTTGATAAGAACTTAGAAATTGATACATACTCATTATTAGGTTCTGTAGACCGTGCTTCATTATTATCTAGTGAACAATCAAATATTATTAAATTATCTTTAAGTGAAGATCAAATAGTATTATCTTCATTCTCTCAAGAAATTGGATCTGTTGAAGAAGTCTTAACGAATTGTACTTATGAAGGAGAGCCTTTACAAATATCATTTAGTGCAAAATACTTAAATGACGCTATTAAAAGCTTTAATTCACAACAAGTTAAACTTTCATTCATTGGACAAATGAAACCATTTGTTGTTTGCGATGTAGAAAATAAAGATATTTTACAATTAATCTTACCTGTAAGAACATATTAGGTTATAAATTAAACTTTATAACCTTTTTTTGTTTTGTTGATAATTATAAACTGTTATAATGTAAATAAAGGGGAGATAAGAGTGAAATATATAAAAAAATATAGAACAAATATTATAATTACTATTACAGTTATACTCATTTTTTTATCTTCTTTTCTTTTATTTACATCTCAGGTAAATCACGCAAATACAAAGAATAGTAAAGAATACTTAGATGAGGTAGGAAATCAAATAGCTAATCAATTTGATCTTCGTTTGAGAGACTCTATTCATTATCTCTCATCTATTTCAGATATTATATATAGTATTGGTGATATTGAAATGATTGATCAATTAATTAATAATTACATTAATCAATATTCATTTATAGAAAGAGTTATCTATATATCTGATAACCTTAAAGGTTATGATTTCGAAAACAGAAGTTTTATCAACTTTTCTAATACGGCTAACCCCCTTCGTTATGTAAATGAGAATATTGGGATTACCGATTCTTTTTATGTTGATTATCTAGGCTATGAGGTAACCGCAATATATACGCAAATAGAGAAACAAAAGGGTGATTACTTATTATCAATTATCCCTATGAATTCTATTAATGAAGAATTTATTAATTCGCAATTATTTGATTCTGATACTTACTTCTATATACTAGATAATCAAGGGAATATAGTTACGCAGTCTTCTGTGTATAACCCATTACTTATACATAATAATATTTACGAAATATACAGTAATGATAATATAAAATTTTCTTCTTCTTCATTTGAAGAGATGAAGGATAATATTTCAAAGAGATTATCTGGTAATGTTCAATATACATTAGAAGATCAAAATAGAATTGCACAATATACGCCATTAAATGAAAGTGATTGGTATGTATTAACTGTCGTTAACAGTAAGTTTATTAAACAACAAAACCAAATATATAATAATATATCAATGCAATTGGTATTTGTTATTGTGACATTATCATTATCTATTATGTTTTATATTATTTATTGTTTTAATAAGAATAATGAATATATCCTTTCAATGACGAAAACATTAAAGAATAATAAATTTAAACTTGAATTATTACTTCATCAAACAAGTGAAAGAATTTTTGAATTTCAACCTGATTACGATCGTTTAACATTAGATGCATGGAATGATAACCCTAATGTTGTCTTTAACCATTTCTTATTTAATCTTCACAATTATAATTTCTTTTCAAAAGAACATGAAGAACTCTTTGTAGACGCTATTAATCGTATGATTAAAGGAGAAGATAAAGTTTCTGTTGATGTTAAAATACCGTTCATTAGTAAAAATTACGACACCTGGTATCATATAAGCATGTTTGCTATTCGACAACCAAATTCTCCATTAAAAATAATGGGAACATTACGCAACAGTACTAAAGAAATGGAAGAATATAATGAACTTGTAAAAGATCAAATCTTTAAAAATTCTTTATACTCAGAAGCATTAAATATGTTTGCTGTAAATCTTAAATCAAGTCATGTTGTTATTACTCAAAAAGATGGAGAATACGAATATCTAATTGATCAACAATTTAATCAAGAATTTATTAATAGTTTTTATTCTAATTTATTAGGTGAAGATTTTGTTCAATGTTATCAATTCTTTAATCTAGATTATATACGCTCTTTATATCATAACAATAGTTTTGATAATTCTTACAGATTGGATGTTAGAATTGTCACTCCTGAAAATGAAACAAAATGGATAAGAATAAAAACACAAATAGATAGAACGACAACAAATGAATTAATGTTAATAGCTTATGCTCAAGATATAAATACTAAAAAACTAGAACAAATTGCTATGGAAGATTTAGCAATGAAAGATCGTTTAACTGGTTTATTAAACAGACAAACCTTTAATAAATATGTTCAAGAACATATAGATACACAAAATATTAAAACACTATATAGTGCTTACTGTATAATTGACTTAGATTACTTTAAAGAAGTCAATGACGATTTAGGTCATTCAAAAGGTGATGAACTCTTATGTGATGTTGCTCAAATATTAAACAAATATGTTAATAAATTTGGTTATGTTGGGCGTTTTGGTGGAGATGAATTTGTACTCTTCCTTTCTAACTGTGAGTCTAAAGGTGTTATAGAAGAAGTCGCAAGAAATATTAACAAAAGTATTACTCAAATAAAAATAGATAATGAACACTTTATATCTGCATCGATAGGAATAACATTCTTAGAAAAAGAAGAGACGTTCCAAGAATTGTTTGACAAAAGTGATAAGGCATTATATCAATGTAAAGAAAATGGTAAAAATGGATTTATCATCTATAGAAATAACTCATAGAAAAGTCATGGATCTTATTCATGACTTTTCTTTTATTAATAAATATTTATTAAATATTGTCATTATTTAAATATGCTTTAATTTTGCGTTCTAAGGCATTTTTGAATATTTTGATACTTAGAGTTGTTTTTTAAATAAAATCAATAAAAACTAAATTTATATCTATTTTTCTAAAATTGTGGTATAATATGGATAATCATGTAAGGGAGACTTTTTAAAATGAAAGAAATTAAAATTAACACAGAGTATATTACATTAGGAAAAGTTATGAAATATGCCAACATGGTAGATTCAGGTGCTATTGCTAAAATTTTAATTAAAGATGGCGAAGTCATTGTTAATGGTGAAGTTGAAATGAGAAGAGGTAAAAAGCTTTATCAAAATGATGAAATTTTGTTTGATGGTATAACATACAAAATCGTATATGAAGATTAACTATTTAAATCTCATTTCTTTTAGAAATTATGATGTTTTAAATTTAGAGTTTAATTCTCAAATAAATATTTTTATTGGTAAAAATGCTCAAGGCAAAACAAATATACTTGAAGCCATTTACTTTTTATCAACAACGAAAAGTTTTAAAACAAATCAGTTAAAAGAAATTATTCGTTTTGATAAAGAGTTTTCTAAATTATTAATACATATTGATACTAAAGAAGGAAAGAAAACTTTAGAACTTATATTATCAAAGTATGGTAAAAAGGGTAAAATTAATCGTTTAGAAATTAAGAAGTCGAGTGATTTTATTGGTTTAATGAATGTTGTTTTATTTACACCAGATGATTTGCAATTGGTGAAAGGTAATCCTAAGTTAAGACGAAAACTCATTGATATAGAAATATCAAAGATGTCTAAAAACTATTTATATCATTTAAAACAATATAATGAATTACTCAAGGAAAGAAATATTTATTTGAAGAAATTAAAAGAGCAAAAGAAGCAAGCTGATTTGTATTTAGAAGTATTAACAGAACAGTTAGCTAAAGAGCAGTATGTCATAATTAATAAGAGAAAGTTATTTATAAATCAATTGAATGATATAGCTTCACAAGTCTATAATCATATATCTCAAGATGGACAATTATTGGGATTAAAGTATAAATCATCAATGAATGTAGACAGTGTTGAAGAAATTGTTTCAAGGTATAAGGAATTGTATCAAAAAGATATTTATTATGCTCAAACAAATGAGGGTATACACAAGGATGATATAACAATAGAGTTAGATCGTAAGAGTGCAAATTTATTTGCATCACAAGGGCAACAAAGAACTATTGTTTTATCAATGAAAATAGCGTTATTAGAATTAATTTTTAAGGAATCAGGAGAATATCCAATTCTATTATTAGATGATGTTTTGAGTGAATTAGATCAAAATAGACAAACTCAATTACTTGATTTAATAGAAAATAAAGTACAAACCTTTATTACGACAACGTCAATTGAAGGCATTGATCATAGGTTAATAAAGAGTTCTAATAAAATATATATTTCCAATGGAAAAGTGATAGGAGAAAACAATGGACGACAATAAAGTAACACATAGTTATGATGAATCTGATATTCAAGTCTTAGAGGGATTAGAAGCCGTTAGAAAAAGACCAGGTATGTACATTGGTACTACGTCATCAAGAGGACTACACCACCTTGTATGGGAAATTGTAGATAACTCGATTGATGAAGCTTTAGCAGGATATTGTAATGAAATTACAATTACTTTAAAAGAAGGCGATATTATTGAAGTTAAAGATAATGGACGTGGTATGCCTACTGGAACACATGCAAAAACAGGAAAAAGTACTGTAGAAACAATCTTTACTGTATTACATGCTGGTGGTAAATTCGGAGGCGGAGGATATAAAGTCTCTGGGGGTCTACATGGAGTAGGTGCCAGTGTTGTTAATGCATTAAGTGAATGGTTAGAAGTCTTTGTTCATAGAGAAGGTAATATTTATTATCAAAGATTTGAAAAGGGTGGAGCACCAACAGAAGATCTAAAAATTATTGGTCATTGTGATGATACAGGGACTATTGTTCGATTTAAAGCTGATCCATTAATTTTTGAAGAAACGACTGTATATGATTTTGATACATTAAATCAACGTATTAGAGAGTTAGCTTTCTTAAATAAAGGATTAAAACTTGTTTTAATTGATGAAAGATTAGAAACACCAAAAGTAAAAGATTATTACTATGAAGGTGGAATTAAACAATATGTTGAATTCTTAAATAAAAATAAAACATCTATACATGATGAAATTATCTATGTAGAAGATGAAATTGATGATATTAAAGTAGAAGTCAGTATGCAATATAATGATGGATATCAACCAAATATCTATTCATTCTGTAATAATATTAATACACACGAAGGTGGAACACATGAAGAAGGTTTCCGTCTTGCATTAACAAGAGTTATTAATAACTATGCAAAGAACAACGGATTCTTAAAGAAAGATGAAGAATCTTTAACCGGAGATGATACAAGAGAAGGTTTAACAGCAATTATTTCAGTTAAACATCCTGATCCTCAATATGAAGGACAAACAAAAACGAAACTAGGAAACGCTGAAGTTAGAAAAATCTCAAGTAATATTATTTCTGAAGCGTTAGATAAATTCTTAATGGAAAATCCTGATACTGCACAAATCGTTGTCAATAAAGGGATTATTGCATCAAGAGCAAGATTAGCTGCTAAAAGAGCAAGAGAAATGACAAGAAGAAAAACTGTTCTTGATAGCACATCATTACCCGGGAAATTAGCAGATTGTTCTTCAAAAGATCCTAGTGAATGTGAAGTTTTCATAGTCGAAGGGGATTCTGCCGGAGGAAGTGCAAAAAGTGGACGTGATCGTCGTACTCAAGCAATCTTACCGTTACGTGGTAAAATTCTTAACGTTGAAAAAGCAAGACTTGATAAAATATTGGGGAATGCTGAAATCCGTTCTATGATCACAGCATTTGGTACTGGTATTGGTGATGAATTTGATATAAGTAAATTACGTTATCACAAAATTGTTATCATGACCGATGCCGATGTCGATGGGGGACACATTAGAATATTAATGTTAACTTTCTTATATAGATATTTAAAACCATTAATAGAAAATGGATTTGTTTATTCAGCACATCCACCTCTATATTTATTAAAACATGGAAAATCAGAACATTATCTATATAGTGATTATGAATTAGAAAAATTAAAAGACGAATTAGGACCTAACGCTAAATACACATTACAACGTTACAAAGGGTTAGGAGAAATGAACGCTGATCAGTTATGGGATACAACAATGGATCCTGAACACAGACTCTTATTACAAATTGATTTAGATGACGCTATTGAGGCAGATACTATCTTTGATATGTTAATGGGTGAACGTGTTGAACCGAGACGTGAATTCATTCAAGAAAATGCTAAATACGTAGAAAACTTAGATATTTAAGGAGATTAATAATGGAAGAACGCGGAATTAAAAAGACAAAACTAACATCTGAAATGAAAAAATCTTTCCTTGAATATGCAATGTCAGTTATTGTCTCAAGAGCTTTACCTGATGTTAGAGATGGATTAAAACCAGTTCAAAGAAGAATTGTCTATGGAATGAATGAACTTGGATGTTATAGTGATAAACCGTATAAGAAGAGTGCCCGTATCGTTGGGGAAGTCATGGGGAAATACCATCCTCATGGTGACTCATCAATTTATGAAGCTTTAGTCAGAATGGCACAAGATTTTAGTTATCGTTACTTAATTGTAGATGGTCACGGTAACTTTGGTTCTATTGATGGAGATGGTGCAGCCGCACAACGTTACACAGAAGCAAGAATGTCAAAAATCTCAATGGAACTCGTTAAAGATATCAACAAAGATACTGTTGATTTTGTACCTAACTACTCAGATGAGGAAGTAGAACCATCAGTTTTACCTGCCCGTTTCCCTAATTTACTTGTCAATGGGACAACAGGAATCGCTGTAGGGATGGCAACAAATATTCCTCCGCATAATCTTGGAGAAGTTATTGATGCTACATTAGCAGTATCTAAAAATCCTGATATAACTGTATTAGAATTGATGGAAAATTATATCCAAGGTCCAGATTTTCCTACAGGAGCTTACATCTTAGGGAAAAGTGCTATTAAAAAAGCATATGAAACTGGCAATGGTTTAATTATCATGCGTGCAAAAACAGATATTATTGATATACAAAGTGGTAAAAAAGCAATTATTATTACTGAATTACCATACCAAGTCAATAAAGCACGTTTAATAGAAAAAATAGCCGATCATGTAAAAGAAAAAAGAATAGATGGTATTACAGAAATTCGTGATGAATCTAATAGAGAAGGAATTCGCGTTGTTATTGAACTTAGAAAAGATGTTCAACCTGAAGTCCTATTAAACCAATTGTATAAATTAACAGCATTACAAACAACATTTGGTGTAAACTCAATTGCATTAGTCAATAACGAACCAAAAACATTAAACTTAAAACAACTTATAGAATACTATCTTTTACATCAAGAAGAAGTTATAAAAAGAAGAACACAATTTGAACTTAATAAAGCTGAAGATCGTGCTCATATATTAGATGGTTTAAAAAGAGCTATTGATCAAATTGACGCTATTATCCAATTAATTAGAGAATCAAGAACAACAGATATGATTCAACAAAGATTAATGGATGAATATGATATGTCTGAAAAACAAGCAAAAGCAATTAGAGAAATGCAATTACAAAGATTAGCTGGTTTGGAAAGACAGAAAATAGTTGATGAATTAGAACAATTATTATTATTAATTGCTGATTTAAAAGATATATTAACAAATCATAGCCGTGTTGTAGAAATAATAGAAAGAGAATTAACTGAAATTAAAGCTAAATTTGCAGATCCTAGAAGAACTGAAATTATTCAAGGAACTTTTGATTTAGAAGATGAAGATTTAATTCCAGTTGAAGATATTATTATTTCATTAACGACAAATGGATATGTTAAGAGAATGCCAGTTGATACTTATAAATCTCAAAATAGAGGTGGTAGAGGAATCAAAGGAATGGCGACAAATGAAGATGATATTGTTGATTCAATGATCAACATGAGTACCCACGATGACTTACTGTTCTTCACGAACTTTGGTAAAGTTTATAGAATAAAGGGATACAATGTTCCTGAATTTGGACGTACTGCAAAAGGTTTACCAGTTGTCAATTTATTAAATCTTGATAAAGGTGAATCAGTTAAATCAATGATTTCAATTTCTAAGGATGAAGTTCAAGAAAATCCAGATATGTATTTATTCTTTGTCACATTAAATGGATTGGTTAAGAGAACACATATATCTGAATTTGAAAATATTCGTCAAACCGGTAAAATTGCGATTGGACTTAGAGAAGATGATCAACTCGTTAGTGTTAAACTGACTACAGGAGATGAGCAAATCTTTGTCGCATCAACAAATGGTAAATTAATCCGTTTCAACGAAGCAAATGTTCGTACAATGGGAAGAACTGCTTCTGGTGTTAAGGGAATCAATGTTGATGGTGGTGAGGTTGTTGGTATGACAACTAACCGTGATGGTCAGTTTATTATGGCAATCAGTGAAAATGGTTATGGTAAAATGTCACCATTAGATGATTATAGAGAAGCTAACCGTGGTGGTAAAGGTGTTAAAACAATCAATACAACAGCGAAAACAGGAAAACTTGTAGCCTTAAGAGCTGTTAATGGTAATGAAGATTTATTGATCATCACGAGTGAAGGAATCATTATAAGATTACCTGTTGAACAAGTTAAAACTGCTGGTAGAAATACACAGGGTGTGAGATTAATTAAAGTATCTGAAGGCTCTACAGTATCAAGTGTTGAAGTTGTAGAAAAAGCAGAAGAATCTGAAATTATCGAAGAATAGAAAAAAGG
>CAMTOK010000062.1 GCA_947074115.1 uncultured Erysipelotrichaceae bacterium
TATTAAAAATAACATAAAATAAAAGAGAGTGAAATCATATTGTTATAAAGTTTCAAAATAAAACAGACAAAAGAGGTGCGAAAATGAAAATCAATTTCACTCCTCTTTTATTATCTGATGTAACAAAAATATAAGTAATTAGGAAGATATATTTATGCACTAGAATAGTGAAAAGAGTTATTTTTACACACTAACATTTTAGAATTAAAATGAAGATGTGGAGGGATGTAAAAATGATTATTGGAGAAAGATTATGGCATCAAGGTATTACTCAGAATATGAAATGTTGTGAAATTGATAATAGGGATATATTCACATTTGAAAATTTACCTACAAATAGTTACCACTCTTTAATCAATGCAGTTAATGCTGGACCAAGTAAAACAGCTATAATTAATGATGATAATAAAAGTTATAACTTTTTAGAACTTAAGGATCTAGTTGACCGCTTATCAAGTGTATTCATGAATAGTATGAATATTGAACGTGGTGATCACGTAGGATTGCTTTTATTTGCTTCAATAGAATTTGTTATCTCGTATTATGCACTATCAAAATTAGGAGCAATTTGTGTTCCATTACCTACAAAATATAAAGAACATGAAGTGTTGTCACTTATACAAAAAGCTGATTTGAAATGCTTAGTTTTAGATCAAGAATATGTAAATTATGCCTATCCAAATGATATTGATATCATGGTATGTGATGACAAATTTATTGAGAAAGTCATGCGATCTAAAAAAAATGAAGTGAAGTACGTATGTTCATTAGAAGATGATGCTGTCATTATGTTTACCTCAGGTACAACTTCTCAATCAAAAGGGGTTATACTAAAAAATTATAATATTATGCATGCAATTATGGTTTATCAAAGACTATTAGATATTAAGGAAAGTGATAAAACAGTGATACCAGTTCCAATATATCATATTACTGGCCTTGTTGCTTTACTTGGACTTTTTATTCATAGTCATGCAGAAATTCATCTTCATAAAAAATATGATGCAAGAAGAATATTAACCTGTGTAAAAGAAAATAAAATAACATTTATGCATGGATCACCAACTGTGTTTTCTAAATTATTAGACCTAAAAGATGATTTTCCTTATCTTCCAAGTTTACGTTCTCTAGGGTGTGGAAGTAGTTATACACCACTCGAGAAGATGAAGGAATTCCATAAGTGGTTACCATATACAAACTTTCATGTGATATATGGTATGACCGAAACAGCCTCACCAGCATTATTTAGTCCCAATGATTCAGCCACAAGTATTTATGCAACTGCTGCAGGCTTAGCAATACCTGGAATGTCAATGAAAATTGTTGATGATGTAGGCGTTGAATGTTTATGTGGGGAAGTAGGAAGTCTATTGATAAAAGGTGCTAATGTTATAACACATTATTACAAAACTGAAAGTTCAGATATAGATAATGATTTATGGCTTGATACTGGCGATATGGCTTTTGTGAATGAAGATAACTATGTTTTTATAGTTGATCGAAAGAAAGATATGATCAACAGAGGTGGCGAAAAGATATGGAGTCGGGATGTAGAGGAAGTTATTTTAGGATTTCCTGGTATAGAAGAATGTGCGGTTGTTGGTATAGAAGATGAAATATACGGAGAATCGGCTGCGAGTGTTATCGTATTAAAAGAAGGCTATTTGTTTAACAGGCAAAAATTTGATAATTACCTAGTGAACCATCTAGCAAAATTTAAGATTCCAACCCAAGTATTAATTGTTGATGAAGTATTAAAGACAAAAGGTTTAAAGGTTGATAAAAAAAATATTAGAAAACTTTTTAAATAAGAAATATTGCACTAGAATAGTGAAATATTATGATTTTTTAAAGATAAATGAGAATGCTACTATGAAAACAGAAAGGAGTTCTTATGATAAAAGCAAATTTTATTTCAGCCAAGGAGGCAAGTGAATTAATTCAAGATGAAAGTACTGTTTGTACTATCGCAATGACTCTTGTTTCAGCAAGTGAGTCAATACTTAAACAGATTGAAAACAGGTATATAGAGGAGGGCCATCCTAAGAATATAACATTGGTCCACTCTTGTGGACAAAGTGATCGAAAAGATGGGTTGCAACATTTTGCACACGAGGGATTAGTTAAAAGAATTATTGGATCACATTGGGGACTTCAACCAAGATGGATGGAAATGATTAGCAGCAATCAGGTAGAAGCCTACTGTTTGCCGCAAGGGCAAATTACACATTTATATCGATCAATGGCCTGTGGATTACCTGGAAAAATGTCTAAAGTAGGTTTAAAAACATTTATTGATCCTCGTTATGAAGGAGGAAAGATGAATGAACGAACGAAGGAATTAGAAGATATTGTCGATATTATTGAATATGACAATCAGGAGTATATGTTTTATAAGGAAATACCCCTAGATACAGTTATTATTAGAGGAACTGAATGCGATGAAATGGGAAATCTATCAACTATTGAAGAAGCAATGAAACTTGAAGTGTTACCAGCTGTTTTAGCTTGTAAAAGATATGGAGGACAAGTTATTGCACAAGTAAAAAGAGTTGTAGAGAATGGTGTGATTAATCCAAAAGAAGTGACAGTCCCTGGGGTATTTATAGACGCTATCGTTGTTTGCGAAGACCCACTAATTGATCATAGGCAAACATCCTCATGGTTTTACGATCCATCGTATTGTGGACTATCGCGTGTACCAAATAAATCAATACAACCTGCTCAGTTTAATGAAAGAAAACTAATAGCGAGGCGTGGAACGCTTGAACTGAAAAAGGGTTGCGTTGTGAATTTAGGAACAGGTATACCAAATGATATGGTTGGTCGTGTATGTATGGAAGAGAGTGTGAGCGACGATATAATGATTACAGTGGAAAGTGGTATCTATGGAGGGGTTCAGTCAGGGGGAATAGATTTTGGTATTGGACAAAATCTAAGTGCTATGATTGGACATCATGAACAAATGGATTATTATAATGGCGCTGGGGTCGATGTAACTTATATGGGACTAGGAGAATTAGATGGCTATGGTAATGTCAACTCTACTAAAATGGGTCCTCGTTGTACTGGGGCAGGTGGATTCATTGATATAACACAGAATGCTAAGAAGGTTGTGTTCTGCGGTACTTTCAGTGCAAGTGGAGCTAAATATGAGTTTAATGATAGTGGATTATCAATAATCTCTGAAGGAAAAATAAAGAAAATGGTTAAAGAAGTAACGCAAATCTCATTTAATGGTGAACTAGCCAGAGAAAAGCAACAAGAGGTTATTATTGTAACAGAGCGTTGTGTATTTAAGCTTGTTGAAAATGGGGTTATGCTTGTTGAGATCGCTCCGGGTATCGATTTACAAACTCAAATACTAGATATGATGGAATTTACGCCAATTATTTCAAATGAACTTAAGGTGATGGATCTTACATTGTTCAATAAGGAAGGTCCATTTGGATTAAAAGATATATTAGAAAGAGGGAAAGAATATGAATAAAAAAATTGCAGTTGTTGGTGCAGGACTTATGGGTGGGGGTATCGCACAAGCGTGTGCGCAAGCAGGATATCAAGTTATTAATATTGATGTCTATGAACCAGCCTTAGTAAAAGCAAAAGCCAATATAGAAAAGTTATTTAATAAAAAAATTGATAAAGGAACAATGGATGAACAAACAAAAGTTGAGATAATGTCAAGATTAGACTATAGCTCATCGTTTGAATCATTGTTAGATGTAGATATCGTTATTGAGGCAGTTCCGGAAAAAATTGAGTTAAAGAAAGAAATATTTTCGCAAATAGATAAAAATACAAAGGATGATGTCATCCTAGTATCAAATACTTCTGGTTTAAGTATTTCAGAAATTGCATCAGCAACATCGAAACCAGATCGTGTAATGGGTGTCCATTTCTTTTATCCAGCACCTGTTATGAAACTTGTGGAACTCATCAAGGGGATTGCAACAAGTGAAGAAACTTATGAAGTCATTAAAGAATTTTCTTTATCAATCGGTAAACAAGTTGTAGATTGTCCAGAATTACCAGGGTTTATTGTGAATAGAATACTCGTTCCTATGATGAATGAAGCAGCATTTTTAGTTATGGAGGGATGTTCACCGCAAGATGTAGATACTGCAATGAAATTAGGGGCTAACCATCCAATGGGACCATTAGAACTTTGTGATTTTGTTGGAATTGATGTTATGTTAGCAACAATGAACGGTTTATATAGTGGTTTTAAAGACAGTAAATATCGACCATGCCCAATGTTAGAAAATATGGTTAAAGCAGGTCATTTAGGAAGAAAATCAGGAGAAGGATTCTATAAATATAATAGATAGGGGGATAAAATATGAAATTAAGAGAAGTTGTTATTGTTTCAGGAGCTAGAACACCAATTGGTAATTATGGGGGAAGTTTAAAAGATATATCGGCAATAGATATGGGGGCTTTAGTTGTTAGGGAAGCAGTAAAACGTTCAGGAATAGATCCAAAACAGGTTGATGAAGTTGTTGTAGGTCAAGTTGGTCAAATAGCAGAAAATGGATTTATAGCAAGAGCTGTTTCACTACAAGCAGGGTTACCAATTGACACGACAGCTTATTCTGTTAATAGACAATGTGGAAGTGGTTTACAGTCTATTGTTGAGGCGGTCATGGAAATTCAGACAGGGCAAGCAGATGTTGTTGTTGCTGCTGGAACAGAAAACATATCACAGTTGCCTTATTATGTTAAGGATGCAAGATGGGGAGCACGAATGGGGCATAAGAGTTTTGAAGATGGTGTCATTGATATTTTAACATGGCCTTTAGGTCCCTACCATAACGGGGTAACTGCTGAAAATGTAGCGACAACATATCATGTTACACGTGAAGAGCAAGATGCTTATGCATTAGAAAGTCATAAAAGAGCTCTCTTAGCTATAGAAGCTGGTAAATTTAACGATGAAATCGTTCCTGTTGAATTGAAAGGACGTAAAGGCGCTATTACAATCTTTGATACTGATGAGGGTCCTCGATCAGGATTATCATTGGAAAAATTAGCACGATTAAGACCTTGTTTTGTTGATGGCGGTACGGTAACGGCAGCAAATTCATCAAGTTTAAATGATGGAGCAGCTGCGGTAGTCGTTATGTCAAAAGAAAAAGCAGAAGAATTAAATATAAAACCAATTTTAACTATTGAGGGTTACGCCATTGCAGGAAATGAAGACACACTAATGGGTTATGCCCCAAAATTATCAAGTGAAAAATTAGCTAATAAATTAAATATTGATTTAAAAGAAATAGATATGGTTGAAATTAATGAAGCATTTGCATCTCAAGCATTTGCAGTAAGACGTGATTTAGAATTAGATCCCGCAAAAACCAATATTTATGGTGGAGGTATCTCAATTGGTCATCCAATAGGTGCTACAGGAACTGTTCTAGCAGTAAAGGTATTATATGAACTTATGAATAGTGATAAAAAAGACGCCCTAATATCAATGTGTATTGGTGGGGGACAAGGTATTTCAATGTACTTTAAAAAATACTAATTTCGCTAGAGATAGCGTTTTCAAAATGGTAGAATAAGTCATAAGGGGAGTGGTTAGCGTGTTATTACCGAGAGAGAAGAGAATAGTAGAACTGTTATATAAAGAACAAAAACCGTTTACTGCAGTTGAACTTGCAAGTATCCTTCAAATAAGTTCAAGGACTATTAAGGCGGATATAAAGAAAATAAAATTCGAACTTGAGGCAACAGGTTGCGAGATTTTAACGAAAACAGGTAAAGGGATATGGTTAGAGTATAATGCGTGTGGAAAGAGATATTTAGATGGTTTAACAATGAATGATGACAATTCTCCATCTATTCTACCAGAATCAAGAAAGTATTATATAGCGTTAGAGTTATTAAATTCACCTGACTTTGTTTCAATGGAAAGTATTTCGGAGAAGCTTTATGTCAGTAAAGGAACAATTATGAACGATGTTAACAAATTGGCATCGTTCTTTAATGCGTTTAATTTAGAATTAAACAAAGCTGTTAAATTTGGGGTAAAAATAGATGGTAGTGAGAGGCAAAGACGTATATGTAAGGCGAATGTTTTAAGGAAAATCGTAGTTTATCAGGGCAATGAAGTCATTGAGAAATTACAACCCTTTTTCGAAATTATTGATATACGATATATTAGTTCACTTATACAGGAAGCAGAGGATGAATTTGGATTTATCCTATCTGACACATCATATTTTAATTTGTTACTTCATATCTCAATAGCAATTGAGCGCATTAAACAGGGGAATTTATGTGCTTATAGTAAAAAAGATTCTTTTAAATATGATGATTCAAGTGAATGGAAACTCGTTGATTTTTTCAGAAAACAACTATCACAGGAATATGAAGTTGTTTTAATGAAAGGTGATGTTGATTATATTTATATGAATGTTTTAGGATCAAAATTTCAAAATAAAGAGATTTATAATTTGAATGACTTATCAATTATTAGAGAATTGTCTCCGAAAAACTTTGATACATTACTTGAGATAATAAGAGAGGTTGATTTTATTTATGGGGAATCATTATCTGATGATAATGATTTCGTTAAATCATTATTCATTCATATAAATGCTCTTTTTACTAGACTAATGAATTCTATTTATTTAGAAAATCCATTAAAGATGTCAATAAAAAAAGAATTAGCATATGAATATGAGATAGGAACTTATTTTTCAAGGCTCATAGAAAGGGATTATGTATATAGATTATCTGATGATGATATTTGTGATATAGCACTATACGTAGGTGCATCTATTAAACGAAAGAAAGCGAAAAAGATAAGGGAGAATCCAGAAGTTATTATTGTATGTGCAACTGGATTATCAACTTCACAATTTATTGAAGCCAAATTGAAGTTGTCATTTCCATCTCTTATCATAAAAGATACCATTCCTTTAATTCGAGTAGAGCACTATATTAAACATAATGAAGTGGACCTGATCATTTCAACTGTACCAATTGATTTGCAGCTTGATCATATTGTTGTTATTTCACCAATGTTAAACAAATCAGATATACAAATGATTCAAACACAAGTACAACTGATCACTGAACCGCAAAAAGAACAAACGGGAAAATATGGTGCGTTGATTTCATATTTAAGTGAAAATATTACAATCCTCAGCTGTGATTGCAGGACGAGTGATGAGGTAATTCATTATTTAGGTTCAAGATTACAAAGCGAAAAGTATGTTGATGAAGGGTTTATTACATCTGTATTAAAGAGGGAAGATTTTTCCCCAACAGCAATCGGTGATAGATTTGCAATTCCACATTCATTTAGAGGTCATGTTCTCAAGCCAGGTATTGCCATGATGACATTAAGGAAACCGATAGCCTGGGGGAAAGAAAAAGTGCAAATCGTGTTAATGATATCCCTTGATCCGGACAGCAAAGAATCCTTTAAAACAATATTTGCTCAATTGGCTGATCTAACTAAAGATTTTAATTTAGTGACACAGTTATTAGAATGTTCTCATTATAAAGAAATCATTAAACTATTAAAAACAGAAGGAAAATAAAAAGAAATGTTACCATTTCTAATATAATGATTTATAATAGCTCGATTGAGCTATTTTTTTCATTTCACCATTTCTTTTCATAGTTAATAATTTATATAACATTTTAATTTCAAAATGAATATGCTTGGCATCTTCAGTATCCTTAATTTTATACTCTTCATGATGAGCTAATATTGACATATCGATAGATTTATCGATTTGATGTGTAGCTAACATTAACTGAGTAGGTGTAGAAATTAATGTGTATCCAGCATGTCCAGTTTTATCATGATAGGATTTTGCGAAACCACCATCAATCATGATGAGTGAACCGCTCCCTTTAATTGGACTTTCTCCCTTTGTTAATAAGACAGGGACGTGACCGTTTATAATGCAACCTTTAAAACAATCTATATTGAATTCTTTAAGTACTTTCTTACAGTTTTGTCGTTCGTTCATATGACTATAGTAAGGGTTTAATTCTTCTTTATGAAGATCAACATCTAAAAGAAAGTATGTTTCAAAATAGTTTAACTTTGTTTTTCCGAAGAATGGAGAAGATCTCCCGCACCAAAAATACCACATATAATCAATTGATTCTTGTTCTTTTTCAATGAATGCATTTTTAACAATCTGATCAATTGTTTCTAATAACGCTCTTCCTGAATAGTTGTGTTTTCCAATACGAACGTCTTGAAAAGTTGAATCCTTTTTCATAGGTATACAACCATGGAAAAGGAGTTTATTGTTTGTAATTTTGTATGTTGATCCGTTATTAAAAAGAAAGGACATATGTTTTTTTAACCTGACACTATTTAAAAAAGAATGTTTTAATATCCTCATAAGCTCAACTTCTTCCTTTGTTAAGGTAGATGGATATAGTCTTGATACTGTAGGGAATACACAGTCTTTGATTTGATAACTCTGTTTATATAGGTGAGTGTTAAAATCTATAAATTTAATATGAGAAAAATTATCCATTTTAAATTCTGGATGTTTTTCTATTATCTGAGATTCTAACTTTAATTGAATAATAGTTATTGCTTTATGCATTTTAGCAGCGTCTTTTAAGGAAATAGAATCATAAGAATTTTGATCATACTCCTTTGGATAAAAATAAAGACATTTATCATTTTTATAAAACATTCGTGCAAAATCATTTAGTGGCCTTAAGTTAATACCATAACTTATTTCCAATAAATCAAAATGATTATAACGAATAGCGTTTCTAATAACGTTAGCTATTAATGCTTCATTACCACAAAATGCTCCTAACCAGGAAATATCGTGATTACCCCATTGTATATCAACGTGCTTATATTTATTGAGCTGGTCAATAATCGCGTCTGGCCTAGGGCCTCTATCATAAATATCTCCTACAATATGAAGTGTATCGATGACGAGATAAGGAATAATAGAGGAACATGTCATTATAAAATCAATTGCTGCCTGAACATCTATAAGTGATTTAACAAGTGAATGAAAAAAATGTGAATCATTTTCCGCAAAAATTAATTCCTTAAATATATCTCTGTAACAAGTTGGAACTTGATTATAAAGAGAATTAAAACTTCTATCTTTTGAATAAAACTTCATCAAAGTGATGAAGTTTTTTATCAAAATATATTGAGTTTCTTTATTAAGGAGTTGGGGAAATTGAACGACATCAGGTTTTTGAGTTGTAACGAGGTAGGAAAACTAATGGAGGATGTTCAGATTGCAATTCAAAAAGCAATGGAAAAAGATAAACTTTCTATTATGACCGGCATTTATGTTGGTAATGGTGAGAAAGTATTGGTTTTTATAACGAGAAACATTCCTGCATTTGGAGAAAGATTAAATCTTGCTCTTAAGGATTTTGAACTTTTGCCAATTACAATTTATTCAGAGAAAGATCCTCAAAATGAAGAGTATCTTGAAATGTATGAAATGAAATCTCATGCTATAGAATAGATATAATTATCCGATAGTTGGATATATTAAAAAATAAAGAAGCTAAGGCCTCTTAAAAAGATTGTATAATAAGAATGACTTTGATCAAACTGATCGTAGAAATCAACTTATTATACAATTTTTTTTAGATGTTATATCTTATTTCCTTAATAATCTAAGCGTCTTGTGTAG
>CAMTOK010000063.1 GCA_947074115.1 uncultured Erysipelotrichaceae bacterium
GAATCTGTACATAAATAAATGCACACTTTTATACATATTTATGTTGACACTTATATCCTTGATCTGAATGGAATATTAAGTTTTCTAAGTTATTATATTTTTTAAATGCTACATTCAACATATTCATTGTTTGATTAAAATTAGGACTTATAGAAATGTTGTAAGATACTATTTCACGATTATGCATATCCATGATTGGTGAGAGATATAATTTGCCTGCTGCTATGTGAAACTCTGATACATCAGTAGTCCATTTCTCATTACACTTATTTGTACTAAAATCTCTTTCATAAACAGTTTTATGTTTTTCTTCATCAATTATTTTATGAAGTAATTGATTCTTTACTGTACCGTTCATATCACCTTTATATGATTTATATTTAGCTTTAGGTGTCAATGCGTATAAGCCCATTATAGACATGAGCCTTTTCACTTTCTTATGGTTGACAGTATAACCTATGTTAGCTAATTCTAGCGCTATTCTACGGTATCCATAACGTTTCTTATGTGTATAGAAGATATCAATAATAGTATTCATGATTTCATCATTCTTCATGTCTTTGTTTGTTTTAGAAATGTTGTAATAATATGTAGATCTATTTAGTTCCATTATTTCTAGAAGAATTCTTAAAGGATGTTTTAGCTGTAATTCATAAACAACTTTTACTTTTTCTTCGGTTGTTGATTCTTCCTTGCTTGAACCACAGCTCTCAATTTTTTTAAGCAGTCATTCTCTGCTTCTAAATATAAATTTCGATTTTCAAGATACTTAACCTTTTCATCAGTTGTCATATCTTTATATTCTTTAGTTGATTTTGTTTTCATAGTAGGTGACCTTCCTCGTGTTTTCTCTACTATAACATATCCATTCTCTTTATACGATCTAATCCAGGAATGAAGTAAGGAATCTGACGGCAATCCGTATTCAATTGCAGTCGTGTTAATACTTTGTTTGTTGATTAATACTTTATTTATAATTTCTTCTTTTAGAAGTGGAGAATAATAATTATTTTTATCTTTTCTTAAAACATTATATCCATGCATATCAATCAGTCTGATTAAATAATTTATTTTTGGTGTAGTAATCTTATACTCTTTTTGTAATGAGATTATAGACAAATGTTTTCGTGTTCGCTTTTCATATATTTCTATTTTCTGTTCTCTTGTAAGTTTGGTCATATTAACCCCCCCTCCTGTTGACGATGTCCAACTGGAGGGGGTCACTTCACAATGATATCTTTTTTCATACATATTTTAGTTTATTTTTCACTTGAGGAAAAGAATAACTTCTCTAATAGACTCTTGACTAGTTAAGAACATCACTAATCTATCAATACCCACTCCCATACCACCCGTTGGTGGTAAACCGTATTCTAATGCTTCTACGTAATCTAAATCTATTTCAATCTATGCATTATTTTTATGTGTATTTTTATAAGTATTTTTGAGTTATTTTGTATTAAAAATTTTAATATATTATATAATTATATCCCTATTTATTTTATTTTTTGTGCCAAAATGTATACCATAACATTAATCTATGCTTTAGTACTATACTTTCTTTTTTAATGTCCTTTATTAAGTATATTGAGCATCTTTTAAATTAATATGGTGGCCTAGTTGAATTAAAATAAGATGTATAATTTTTTACATGATATTTATCTTCGCAGCTGCTTTCACTAAACCATCTTTCCTTACTTCTTGTAAGGCCATACACAGTATTTAATTCATACGCACGCCAATATCTGATATAAAAGGTTCCATTCCAATGATTTCCTGCATACGATGCTGCTGCACATACAAAACTAATCGCTCCTAATATCGGATGAAGACCGTTTAGAGCAATTCCACCAGTTGTCAAAGCGATAGCATCTAACACCCTAAATATATCTTTATTTGTTGCTTTTAAGGGACCAACATCTGTGCTATATTTCGAATCATTACTTAAGGAATAAGGATATTCTCTAAGCGGTCTCGTTGCTCTAAGTTTTGAATTATTAGTGCTATCTATATTATCTAATTCATTTTCATAATATGTTTTTGAAATAACCAATTTATCATTATTTTCTGAAACTAATGAAACAGTAGCCAATTCTTTTTCTAATAAATATTTAGTCCCATTAACTATTATTAATATTGGGGCATATTCATCTTCCCATTCATAATATATAAATGCATCATTTTGAATATCCACTGTTATAATTGCACATCCAACTTCATTGTTTTCCTCTAATATTACTTCTTTTAATGAATTTCCATTTGAAACTACTAATATATCTTTAAAATTTTCAATATTTCTTGTTTCATTTGGTTCTATTAAAATTGATTTATCATTTTTTATAGTTTCATAAAAATTACCATAAGCACTAGAATTGGTTTGACAGCTATAGAAATTTTGTTCGAGCAATTCCTGGTATTTTTTATACATCTCTTTTTGAACTGGATTAAAATGTTCAGAACTGAAATCTGATGCCGATGCTATCATTATATTTGAGCAAATCATTATAAATGACATTAGTAATGTAATAATTTTTTTCATTTGTTTTTCCTTCCTTTCATGTAACTTTTTAAACATTACTCTAATAAAACAATCTAGCAATAAAACTTAAAATCACAAATAAAAATATTAACCAACTATTAAATTTGGCTTTTTTTAAAAAAACCAATACTAAATGATATATACAAATTAATCCCATAGAAATAATAATAATATTGATAAAATTTTCCATATAATCCCCTCTCTAACTCATTTAAACACCAACTATAAATAACAACAATACCTAATTGAACATTTCAGCACCACAAAATACTTCTACACCCCCTTATAATATAATTGTAACCCCTTACATTTGTATTATACCAATTATTTGAAAAAAAACAACATATTTTACACTCCCTTGTCGTTATTTATCATCCATCTTAAATATATATTTTATAAGTAGTTAATTAGATATTCATTAATAAAAGGCTCTAAAGGGGTTATCTTTTGCCCTCTAATCATTCCAAATTTATCATTTTTGCAAATTAACTTTGAATTATTTTTGTGATTATCTTTTGAGCAAGATTTATCTTAATAATACTGAAATTTTCTTGTACAAACGTTTTTTTCTGAATGTGTTCTATAAGTGAATATTGTTCGATTAATTCATCGTACACAATAAGTCCTCGTAACGCTTCGTATTTATTTAGATCAGGCATCAGTGGTCGTATTGCATTTAAGTATTCATCAACATCAATTGCACCTGCTTCATACATATCTTTTATATTACCCACTTTACTTCTAAGTAAGTGATAACGATTCTCTATGTTTTTGATCCTTCTATCATCAACTGCTATTTCCATTCCAATTGAATTAAGAATTTTATCAATTGCTTTTTCACCTATCTGTCTTTTACACTTTCCACAACTATAATAATAGTATTTGTTTTTATTTCTACCATAAGCACTAACTGATGTTAAAAAGCTACCACACTTCTCACATTGTAATATACCTTCAAAAATATATTCATTATCTTTCTTATAAATGTGCTTTCTAACCAAAAGTTTAGCATCTTCTTGTGTTTTTATTGAAACAATTGCTGGTACAATATCATCATATGTTTTACCTTTAAATTCAAATCGCCCTGAATATATATCGTGATGTATAATTACCCTTAACTTTGTTAATGTCATTTTTAGATCGCTATATTCATTATTTAGAGTTACACATATTTCCTTAATAGGTATTCTTTTTATTACCTGGTTAAATATTTTTTCTATAATCTCTGCTTGCAACGGATTTAACTCAACCTTATGTTCATTATTTTTAATATATCCAAAAGGCATTTTACCCCCGCAAGGATATTCTCCTTGATCAGCTTTTTGAATTAAACCATAATTTGTACGCTCCCTTATTTTTTCCGTTTCAAACGTGTAACTTGCTGTACGTACATTTGTTACTAACATGCCAGTTGGTGATAATGTATCAACATCATCATTCACGCACTCCAACTTGATTTTTCGATCATTTAATAATTTTATTATTTTATTAATATCAACTATATTTCTTGATAGCCTACTCATATCCATACTTACAATCAATTTAACGCAATGAGTTTCTATAAGTGTAAATAACTGTTGTAGTCCAGGTCGATTCATATTTGTTCCTGAATAACCATCATCCACTATGTACTTTATTTCATTTTCATTATTTACATTCATTAATTTTATGTATCTTAAAATATTTGATTTTTGAGCTTCTATACTATAACCTAATTCAGCCTGTTTATCTGTTGATACCCTTACATATCCTACTATCATTTAATTCCTCCTACCAACGAACCATTATACATAAAATGTATTTAATATCAAACAATGTGTAATTATTTGTATTTCTTATAAAATAAAAAAAGAGAATAGCCTTATTAGATATTCTCCTCCTCCATACTTATATTTGATTTATTAATTATTTCTAAAGCGTTACGTATGTTATGTAATTCTAACCTTTGTTCTCTCTTTAGTTTAAACGTTCCAAACATTTTAGATAAGTTGATCGCTTTGATCTTTTTAGTATAACTTATTCTTTTTAACAACTCTTCTTCTGTTTTAAATAAACAAGATATAACCACTCCATCGACTACTC
Source organism: uncultured Erysipelotrichaceae bacterium (assembly GCA_947074115.1). Taxonomy (GTDB): domain Bacteria; phylum Bacillota_I; class Bacilli_A; order Erysipelotrichales; family Coprobacillaceae; genus CAMTOK01. Next base: position 4,622 of record CAMTOK010000063.1, read on the forward strand.
TTTTCTTTTTGAATAAGGATGCTTCTGTTTTACATTGTATTATTTCCTCTACCCTACCAACTTTAAAATAGTTCCATTTCTTATCTGCTGGTAAATCAAGTAATACATATGATCCTACCTTTATTGACTTAATTGGATTAATAAATGTAAATAGCTCCTGCTGTTGATTAATTGGCTTATTATATTGGGATCTATACCTCACCTTAACAATATTAAATGGTGTTTCTTTATTGACATCTAACCTTTTGAGTTCTCTTTTTCTAAAGAGGACTTTTCTTATTTTATGAACTTGATCCAATCGTTTATCAAACTCTTTTACATTTATTTTACAAATTGTTTGTCCATATAATTGATTTTCAATTACGTTTTCTGGCGTTGAGTAGGATTCTATAATTTCCGAAACTCTACCTACAGTAAACCCTTCTTTCTTTCTTTGTGTTCCTGATTTAAATTGAATGAATTTTCTATGTGTACATAATACATAATCACCCTCATGCACATCTTCTAAATCACAATAATAGTTATATGCAATAGAACCCTCTTTAACCTTTTTTTCTACACCTCTGCATATTTGAACACCTATTTGTTTTCTTTTATAATCTGTTACTGCACTCATTATTTTCTCCTAATAAAGATAGATAACTTTATCTTATTCTTTTGTTTTATATTGTTTAAAGCTTATACATATTGAATATAGCACCATAATGTCCTCTGTGCAATTGTTTTTAATTGAGTACATTAATATCAGTTTTTAGTGAAAATAGCCTCATATCCAATATATACACCATCCTGAAGTATTGGTTGAGCCTTTGCTGTTCCAACAAAACCTTTTGCCATTTCTCTTTGAATATACGCCTGGCATTCTTCTAAGCATTTATCAAAAGTCTCATATATCGAAACTAAGAATTTTTTACCTTCTGGCTGATAATTTGATGTTGATGTATTGCTGTTTGAACTTCCAGAAGATGTTGATCCTGAAGATGTATTGCTATTTGTATTTCCTGAAGAAGTATTGTTATTTGCACTTCCTGAAGATGTTGATCCAGAGGATGTATTGCTCTCATTAGCTATGACATTTACATACAACAAGGCATTTGCGATATTCCCTGATGTATCTTTCACAGTATAACTAACTGTATAATGTCCGACCTTCAATGTATCTACATTTGTATCTATCTCTAGACTTGCCATAACATCTCCTGCTATTTCATCAACAGCACTCACTATGTAATCTCTTGCGTTAAAATTACTTTTTACTTTGATGTTAATAATATCTGACTTTAATGTTATCACTGGTTTTATATCATCAATAACATTGATTGTTAATTGCCGAGTTACATTCTTACTTTGGTTTTTCAGTGCATAATCTAACACATACTCCCCTACTCCATTAGGTACAGAAGGCAATTCTAATATTCCTTCTTGATCGTATCTTTCGACAAAATCTATCATATTTAGCGACGATAACCTCGAATAACTAACAGAAACTCGTTGCTCTGTTAAAACCAACTCTAAATCATTTAATATTGACGATATAAGAGGTTTTTGCCACATAATGATTAACAATACAAAAAAAGTTATAAAACCCGTTAGAATCCATTTTTGAAACCTTTTTCTTTTCTTATCTTGCAAATCTTCATGTATTTTCTTATAGACACCCTCATTTTCAAACATGGTATTTCTAATATCTTCCATATTTTCCGAAGGTATGTCTGGATTGCAGAATGAAGATGGATCAACACCATATTCCAATGCTAAAGCTATTTCACGCATCTGCTCCCAATCCAAACGTGGATCTTGCAAGTATGATAATTCTAAACCCTTTTTATTCGCCTTCTTTAATTGATTCTTTTGTTGAGGGTTATAGGCGTATGTTTCTAACAATTCATCCAATTTCATTTACATCACACTCCTTATCATTGTATAAATAACAACTATTATAAATATCAAAAGGCAAAGTTGCCTTATCACCACAAAGGTATTCAACTGACTTAAATAACCTAAGAGAACCCACAAACCACCTTTTGCATTTTTTCTTGAATTACACGATTGACAAGCTGGTACTAAATTCTTAATATCATTAACACCAGTTGCCCCTCTCAACTTTAACAGCCATCTATAGAATTTACTCTTCTTTGCTTTTTCAACTGGAATAACATGATCTACAGTAATTTTATCAATATGATAAGGCAAGCCACAGTATGAACATAAATAGTAATCTTTATAGAATGGTTTTTTATGTTTATAAAACTCTTGACGATAACCTCCACTTCTTGCGTACCTTTTATCATACATAACGAATTTTAGTTTATTGTGCTTACAATACTCTTTCATCCCTTTAATAAAATCTTTATCAGAGCTATCTATTTTCTTAACCCATCTTGATGCTGAAGAAAATCTAAATCCTTGTTTATATAAAAACGAACGGAAGTCATAAGTCGAGTTCCGTCCATTTTCTATAATGATAATACTATCCAGATTAGATTGTATCTTCGTCATAATCAAAATCTTCCACTTCTTCGTCTGAATCATCATCCTCTAAATTTTGATCGTCTTTGTTATTTCTATAGGCTGTTGCTTCTGTAATAAATCCTATAAACTCACCATCTGTTAGATCTCCTACATATTTTAACGCTTCAGCTTTTAAATCAATTTCTTTAGGTGGCAAAGTTGCCACCTTATTTCTTTTATTCAATTCATCAACAAGTGGAACTATATACTCTTCAAATAATTTACCAATCTCATTATCTTCGCAACTATCAATCTCTTCTACTTGATCATCATCACGATTAAACAGTACATCGGTAAAGTATTCTTGTCGATCAGCAAACACATCATATGCATTGCTGAAGTCAAAGTTACAAGTATAAAACTTTGCTTTTCTCGTTAATGTAATTCCACTAAAATGACAACGTGTTAAATTACATCTTGTCATTGATGAATTAAAAACAACATCTTCAAAGTTTGACTTATCAAATGCTGTTTTATGTGCAACTATATTAAATTCCATATTCTTAAATGTACAATCAATAAAGTCTATTGAAGCATCCATATCATAACCACGCTCAAACTCAACATTATCAAAAACACAACTATGATAAACGACATTGATCAATTCCTCATGTTTCAATTCTAAATCTTTATATGTCTTACCTTCGATAATTTGATTTTCTGTTTTTTCTTTAACCATAACCTTATCCTCTTTCTGTTCTTCTTTTATAACCTCTTGTGGTTCATTTAATGAGTAAGGTGGCAACTTTGCCACCTCGTCAATTTTTATACTTTTCAACTTGTTTGTCGATGATATATTCACTTGTTCAATATCACATCCAATAAAATGTGCTTTTGATAGATTGCACTCTTCAATCTCCATTTCATTCATACCTGAACACGCACCAAAAATAGATTGAACCATCTTACACTTTATAAAATAACTATCTTTAAATACACAATTATAAAATACTGCATTATTAAAATTAACATCTTTGAATTTTACATTTTCAAATACACAATTATCAAATATAACTTTATCTTGGATCGTCAACTTAGATATATTTGTATCTTCAAAAATAACATATCTAAAATGATACGCTTGTTTTACACCAGATAACATTGGCGAATTACAATAACCATATTCAAACGATTGTGTTGTATTTAATTCTCTTGTACTAATCTCTTCTAAATTTGATTTATGAAGTATAACTCTATCGTGCAGAGCGATACCCTTATTTTCTATTTCTTGAAATAACATCATTTAAACTACCTCCTTTAACAACTTCCTTTATATCAAAATACTCTGGATTCCTTTTCGGTTTAACCTTTAATTCATACTTTGGAAGATTTTTGAAATACTCATATTTATCAAAAGGTAACAGCTTTGTTATGTACGCTCGTTGCCTTTGTCTTAACAACAACGCTTCACCCAGTTTAAAGTTTGACAAACGATCTGGCGTTATATTTCTTTCTTCTTTATCAACTTTATCCTTTTTCACTTTTTTCGTTCCACATCGTTTAGATATTTCTTCTAACGTTTGAGGATCTCCTGATAACAAATACATAGTATTCATAACATTATTTTTGATTGTTCTTGCTTCCTTATCTCCATACTTCGCTTCAAGCTGATCATAACCTTGTACTACAGCCGTTAATCTCACACCTCTTGATCGACCTGCTGTGAGTACATTCTTAATTTCATCAAACTTAGGGAATTGCCCCATTTCATCAAATAAGATATTTACTGGAACTGGACAACAATTATTAGGTGATGTTCTCGCTGTATTAACAAGCACTTGCCACAACTGTTTAATAAATAAAGTTACCAAAGGATAATAAGTTTGTTTTTCATCATGTACTTTTATATAGATTATACTTTTCTCTCTACCAATCTTTTCTAAGTCGATTGTGTTATTAGATAAAATCTGTTTAACAGCATCACTTGTTAAAATGGTATTCAAATGTTTGACAAGTACGTTCCTTGTTGACTTTCTTGTATTCTCTGCTGAATCAACATATGTCATTAAGTTTTCTCTTGATTTATCTTTAACTGTTCTTTCTGTTTCTAAGAATCTCTGAAGGATCGTTTTTTCACCTTTATATATTTCATCACCTAAATTTAAGGTACGTACTAAAGATGGTAAATTTAAAAAGGCAGAATTGCCCTCTTCAGCTAATAAATGAACGTAACCCTCTAATACTCTTCCGGCTTCTTCATTCCAGAAGGAATCTCCAGAGGTTTGTTTTGGATCAGTTGTTATCGCTCCCACAACATCTCTAAACAATTCTTGTGCTAAAGAATAATTAGCACTTGTTAAATATTCTTTGTCTTTTGAATTATATATAACATCACCTGCTCGATTCTTTCCTAATACAACAGATGGATCAAAAGGTACAGATGCATCACCATAAAG
>CAMTOK010000064.1 GCA_947074115.1 uncultured Erysipelotrichaceae bacterium
AAGATTAATCATTATTGAAGATGAATTAAGAAGAGAAATGTATCCTCAATTATAAAGCAAATCATTGATTTGCTTTTTATATTAAGAATTTTATATAATTTCAAAAATATTGATATATAGTTCATTAAAGAACTTATGCTATTATTTTATAAATAATAATAAGGAGAGAAATATGAAAAAGTTCTTTAAAGTGAGTGTAACAATTATTTGTGTATTGGTACTATTAATTTCTAATGCTCAAGCTGTAGATCATACCATTGAATATACATATGAAAAAGATGGTTATGTTTACACAAATACAATTGAAATGGTAGGGAAAGATCTTGGTGAATTTATATCAACTGATGATATTTATTCATCAATGTTAGAAGAAATAGAAGATGGTAAAGCCAATGCTCATAAACAAGTTTATTTTGAAAGTTTAGAAGACGCTATAAATGGAATTGTGAGAGTTGATTTAGATGTAATCGGTAAACCTATGAGTTCACCAATGGATATTGGCCTTGTTATTGATGTATCAGGGAGTATGACAATGGCAGGGCGTAATTCTGCGAGTGCATGTTTAAATGAGGATCACTATTATAAATTAGATAGAACTTTATTTGATATTGTAGATCAAGACTTATATAATAATGCGACAACTGATGTAGAAGGGAATGTATACTTTAAATTCTCTGATTATGATATTACTTTTACAAGTTGGAGTGAAACAGTCACTAAAGATATATGTAAAACACTAGGAATAGAATTAAATAGCTCATTTAATATTAATAATTCATGGCAACCATGGAATAAACATTATCATTTACTTGAAGGTGAATTTGAAATTATTCAATCATTACCATATGAAAGAAACAATAATAAATTTCATACACCGAGTCTAGAAATTGATAATCCTAATATTCATAATCAAGCATCAGATCTAGGGTGCTATGACAGAATGATGATTATGAAAGATACAATTGTTGAATTCATTGAAGATATTCTTAGTGATGATCATAATAGAATTGCAATCACTATGTATGCTAATAACGTAAGATATAGTCATGATTTCACAAATGATCAAGACATCTTAATTGATTTAGTGAGAAGTGCTTATGGATACGATCAAACAAACTATGTTGCTGGATTAGAAGCGATGGAAGACTTTATTGATAATAGACAAGAGGGTGCAGACAAACCAACTTATGTTATGTTTTTAGGGGATGGAGATCCTTACGTAACGGGTTATACTCAAGCTGAACTCTATGAACAAGCATACGCTTCAGCAAGCAATCTTAAAGAAAAAGCAACGGTATTTACAGTTGGTTTGGTATTAGGAGAATCAGAACTATTAAAAGGTATGGCAACCTCATCTAAACATTATTATGATGTTCAAAAAGGTGAAAATTTAGAAGAGGCTATACAAACAATCCGCAGTAATTTATTCGTCTTCCCAACAGGTATCCTTACTGATGTTATTGGCGGTATCAATGATGAATTTCATTACTATATTGGTGATAACCATCCAACAACAATTGAAGGAACATCATATACAACATTTAGTGATATTCCTTTAGAGATATTGTCTCTTAGTGAAGATGGACGTGAGGTGATTTGGAATATCGGTGATATAAGCCGCGTAGGTCATCGTTTAAGTTTCTACCTCAAACTTCAAGATGACTATCTTTATGATAGTGAAGCAGATCATTCGTTTGTGCATACCAATATAACCACAGAGAATTGTGAAGAGGGACAATCTACTTCTGAATTAAAATATCAAGATATTATTATTGAAAATGATTTACCTGCATTAAATACTGAGTTTCAGTATGTGAGTTTAGGGACTGAAGTTGTTATGATCAACACAACATCGGTTGAAAAGATTCCAGCAGAAGATCCTAAAGATGAGGAACTTCCACAACAGGAACCTGAAACTCCAGACGAGTTAGAAGAAACGGATCAAATACTGACACTTGGTACTGATGTGACACAAACATCTGATGGAACACCTCTTGTTCTTTATTTGGTACTGATTATAGTATCAACAACAGTTATTATTGTTTTAAATAAAAGAGAGGAAGAATAACAGGCTAAGTCCTGTTTTCTTTCTCTCTTTGTCTTATAAAGGATAAATTATTTATTAACTAAAATGACAGTTTTACTAATTTGCTATATTCTTTTTTATACAACAACAGGACTGAAGAATAAATAGGTTGTTCTAAAGGACGAGTAATGACATGAGGATGATTATAAAGATCAAGACTTTTCTTCATCACAAGACTTATACCTTTATTCTCTTTTAATGGTTTTAATAATGATTCCATTCTCGCATGTAAAATAATATGAGGATTACTATTATGCCTGTTCATTTCTAATAGGAACAAATTATGTATATAAGTATGTTTTGGCAGACATAAAAAATTCTCATTTTTTATATCATCAAAAGATATGACATTTTTATTAGCTAGGGGAAGTCTTTCAGACAAGGCAACAACGAGTTCATCCTCGGCTACTTTTTTAGAAAGGTATCGTGAAGATGAAACGGAATGTTCTCTAATAATCGCAAAATCACATGAATAAGAACTGAGTTGTTCTTGTATTTGTGATTCTTCAAGTTCTTCTATATGAATTTGATAGTTCTCCTGATTTTTATTAAAATGATCTATCGGTGAATACAATTCATATTGAGAGAGAATGGGAAGTGAACAAAGTTGTAAGTGTTTTCTATCATGGTGGACATTTCTTATATTTTCCATAGTTTGTTTATAATGTTCTAATAAAATCATTGAATCCTCATAAAATGTTTCACCTTCTTTTGTTAAAGTGACATACCTTTTACTACGGTCAAATAATTGAACTTGTAATTCCTTTTCTAGCTTAATAATACTTTTTGATAATGATGATTGTGAAAGGTGTAACCTTTCACTTGCTTCTAAATACGTTTTGTATTTAACGATAGAAGTAAAATGTTTAAGTTGTTCAAAGTCCATATAATCACCTATTCCCTTTTGGAATAGATTATAACATAACTTGAATTGAATAGAAATACTTTACCTATTATGATAGTCAATAGGAGGAATAGTTATGTATACATTTAACTTTCTAAATCAAAATATTTATTGCCAATTTATAAAAATGGGAAAAGACCTGCATGTATGTATTCACGGTGGTGATAGAAGTCATATTGGAGCATCGGTTGTAACGACAATATCGAAGGGAGATTTTCAAACTCATAATGAGGTGATCAGTTTACCTGGACATAGGGATTATATTGTTGCGAAATGGTGGAGCCAAAAACTCGCACAAGCACTACAAACGACTGTGAGTTGTTGTTGTGGGATTCATTATGATGATATCCAACAAACTGAGATTGAAGAGTTGATATTAAAAATGGATATATATTTAGATGAAGTTATTGATCAAGTAGAGGAGGAATATTATGAGTCAATATGATTTACGTTATGCAATAGAATTGCTTAAAAATATTGATGGTCAGTATATAGAAACGAACAAAGAAGTTGACCCGATGGGAGAATTATCTGGTGTTTATAGACATATAGGGGCTGGTGGAACAGTGATGAGACCAACAAAGTTAGGACCAGCAATGATGTTTAATAATATTTTAGGACATAAAGATGCTCGTGTTCTTACTGGTTTATTTGCAAGTCGCAAAAGGGTTGGATATTTATTAAATTGTGAACCAGAAAGATTAGGATGGTTACTTAAGGAATCGGTACAAAATCCGATAGCACCAATTGTTATTCCAAATGAAAAGGCAAAGTGCCAAGAGATTGTTTACAAAGCTACTGACGAAGGATTTGATATAAGAAAGATACTCCCTGCCCCTACGAATACTTTAGAAGACGCTGGACCTTATATTACATTAGGGATGTGTTATGCATCAAATCCAGATACTAAAGAATCAGATATTACAATTCATAGAATGTGTTTACAGTCAGAGGATGAGATATCTATATTCTTACAACCTGGGGCGAGACATATTGGTTATTTTAGAGAAGTTGCTGAAGCTAAAGGAGAAGCTTTGCCAATATCAATTAGTATCGGAGTTGATCCTGCAATAGCGATTGGTTCATGTTTTGAAGCACCAACGACACCGCTAGGCTATGATGAATTACAAGTCGCTGGTGCACTGAGAAATGAACCGGTAGAACTTGTACAATGTTTAACGATAGACGAAAGAGCAATCGCAAATGCAGAGTATGTTATCGAAGGGGAAATATTACCATATGTACGTGTTGCGGAAGATCAAAATAGCCATACAGGTAAAGCAATGCCAGAATTCCCTGGTTATTGTGGTGAGGCGAATCCTGAGTTACCTGTTATAAAAGTTAAGGCAATTACGACAAGGCAAAATCCAATCATGCAGACATGTATAGGGCCGAGTGAAGAACATGTTTCACTTGCAGGCATTCCAACAGAAGCAAGTATTTTAGCCATGGTTGATAAAGCAATGCCTAAAAAATTACTTAATGTTTATTGTGCGAGTTGTGGAGGTGGTAAATATGTTGCTGTATTACAGTTTAAGAAGAGCGTCGCTAGCGATGAAGGAAGACAACGTCAAGCGGCATTACTCGCTTTTAGTGCCTTTTCTGAACTGAAACATATATTTATCGTTGATGAAGATGTCGATCCTTTTGATATGAGCGATGTTCTATGGGCGATGACAACGCGTTTCCAAGGCGATAAAGATATTTTAACGTTACCAAGTGTTCAATGTCATCCACTTGATCCATCTAATACAACACGTTATTCTTATTTGTTAAATGCACATGGTAATGCTTGTAAAACAATTTTTGATTGTACTGTTCCTTTTGATCAAAAGGAACACTTTGAAAGAGCACAGTTCATGGATGTTAATATTGAGGAATGGTTATAATTATATGAAAAAGAAACGTTTAATTGTAGGTGTAAGTGGAGCGAGTGGTATCCAACTCGCTATGAGTTTACTAGAAGAATTAAAGAAAACAGATATTGAAATCCATTTTACTATGAGTGACAGTGCTATTAAAACTTATGAACTGGAAACTCATAAGACTATAAGTGAATTAACTCAACTTGTCGATGTTTTTTATAATAATGATGATATATCATGCTCTATCGCAAGTGGATCTTTTGATACCCTAGGTATGATCATCATCCCTTGTAGTATGAAGACACTTGCAGCTTTACGTAGTGGTTATAGTGATTCACTTCTCACACGTGCAGCTGATGTCTGTATAAAAGAAAAGAGACCATTGATTCTTGTTCCTCGGGAATCACCACTATCTCCAATTCATTTAGAAAATATGCATTATTTATCACAACTACAAAATGTTATGATCGTCCCACCAATGCTGACATATTATCATCAACCAATAACCATTCAAGATATGGAGAAACAGCTTATTGGTAAGATTTTAAGATATGTACACATAGAATCTGATTGTCTTTATGAATGGAATAGTTCAGGTCATTGATAGAAAATGGAATTTATTCCATTTTCTTTTTGTTTATGTTAAGATAAAGAAAAGGTGGCGATAAAAATGGATTTTTTAATGAATATACAGTTAAAGATGAATACATTAACAAAGAACGAATTAAAAGCATGTGATGCAATCTGTAAAGATCTATCAATAGTACAAAGATTTACTTTAAGTGATCTTTCAGATCAAATAGATGTAACCAAAACGACAATATTGAGATTTTGTCAAAAAGTAGGATATAGTGGTTATTCAGAATTTAGATATGATTGTATTAAATATGTTAATAGTTTATCAAATAGTGAAAAAGAAAATAAAGAAGATGAACATGACAGTAAAATAATAAATATAGAGAAAACATACATAGATACAATACGTTTAATACATTATACTTTGCATGATGAAGATGTTAAAAGTCTCGCATCTATGATAAAAAAGGCAAGAACAGTAAGATTAGTAGGTGAAGTCAACTCTGCAATCAGTGCTATTCAATTAAGATACGCTTTACTTATGTTTGGTATTGACGCTCACGTTTTACAATCTCAGACAGAAGTGAGAATCGTCGATATGTGTGTGAATGAAGAAGACCTTATGCTTGTCTTTAGTGCTGGGGCAAAAACCAATATTGTTAAAGAAGTCATGAGTCTAAAAGAGGATACAAATTGTCAGGTCGCTCTTGTGACGATGAATGCTCAATCTCCACTTGAAAAGGAAGTGGATCGTTTCTTATTACTACCAAGTGTATCAACATTAAAGAATAAATCATTGTTAGATAGTGTTCCTATCTTCTCAATATTTAATGAAATATTAATACGTTATTTAAATGACTAATGGACTTTAGTCATTTTCTTTTATATAAAATGGAATTTATTCCATTTTATAATTGACATCCGGAATTTGGTAATATATACTGTAATTAGGAGGTGATTTGATGCGTGTTTATAAACAAGTTGACGTCAGTCAATATACTGGAAGTTTTGATATTCAATACAGTCCAGTCTCTACAACATGCTGTTTAGATATTTATTTACCAGAAGGAAAAGGGCCCTTTCCTGTTATCGTTTCAATTCATGGAGGTGCATTTAAAAAATGCGACAAAAGAGATGAAGGAATGATACTCGATATGCTAAATGGATTAGATAGAGGATACGCAGTTGTTGGTGTGAATTATAGGTTAAGCGGGGAAGCGCAGTTTCCTGAACCTGTAAAAGACATAAAACAAGCTATTCGATTTATTAAAGAGAATGCTGATCAATATCATCTTAATAAGGATAAGATTGTTGTATGGGGAGGATCTGCAGGAGGTTACTTTACATTAATGGCTGGTTTAATTGACCAAGTTGAATTATTTGATGATTCTTATTCAAGTGATATCAATGCTAAGGTACAAGGTTGTATATCTCAATTTCCACCAGTTAACTTTAATGAAATGGATACACATCTAAGAAATCTTGGATTACTTAAAATGTATCCAGATCACGATGCTGATGATTCACCAGAATCATTGTTCCTAGGTTGTCCTATTAGAACAAACCAAACTCGCGTACAAGAAGCAAATCCTGAAACATATATCCATAGTGATATGTGTCCAATGTTAATTCAACATGGAGATGTTGATAAAATTGTTCCGTATTTAGGATCAAAACACTTTTATGATGTTGCTAAAGGTATTTCTAACAATAGATTAGTATATGATATTATTAAAGAGGCAGATCATGGTGGTCCTAAGTTTTCTACACAAGAAAACCTGGAACGAATATTTATGTTTATTGATCAATGTTTAAAGTAATACAACCATAAGGTTGCATTTATTTTAGACAATATTGGATAAAATTCCAATCTTATATTAGTAATGAAATATATTCACATGGGGAGAGAGTTTATGGAAAAACTGTCATTGGTATTAGAAAAGGTTCTTATGCCTATATCTGAAAAGATAACAGCAAACAAATCTTTACAAGCAGTCGCTAAAGGGTTTATGCGTATTTTACCAGTAACTATTATTGGATCAGTGTTTTATTTAATTGCGAATTTTCCTATTGCAGCATGGACTGATTGGTTAGCAGCAAGTGGATTACAAAGTTTTATATACATTGCTTATAATGTATCTTTAGGGTTAATAGCAATCTATGCTGCATTTGTGATTGCTTACTCATATGTTGAAAATGCAAAAGGAGATGCACTTGGTGCAGGTATTATTGCACTCATTTCATTCTTTATTATTACACCATATGATTCATTAGAAAGTGGATTGTTCTATGGTTTTGGTTATTTAGATTCAAAAGGATTATTTGTTGCAATTATTGTTGCGATTATTGCAGCTAAGTTATGTACTTTATGTAAAAAACAAGGATGGACAATTAAAATGCCTGATGGTGTTCCACCATATGTTGAAAAATCATTTGCATCACTTATTCCTGCAATATTATGTGCTGCAGTCTTTACTGTCGTTGCATATGTATTCTCATTAACGTCTTATGGTAATGTTCATACATTCATCTTTGGTTTATTACAGACACCATTAACTGCCCTTGGGGGTAATATCTGGGGATATTTAATTGCTACAGTATTAATTCAATTATTATGGTGGTTTGGGATCCATGGTTTCAATGTTGTTATGTCTGTTATGATGCCTATCTTCTTAGGTATTGATATGGCAAGATTGGCTGGAGAAACAACAAATCCTATTGGTATGTCTTTAATGACTGTTGTAGGACAATCAACAATCTGTTGTTGTATTGTTATGTTATTCTTCTGTAAATCTAAACAGTTAAAATCAATTGGAAAGATTGCAACACCAGCAGCATTATTTAACATTGGTGAACCAATTGTATTTGGGGTACCAAATGTATTAAATCCATATATGTTTATTCCTACAGTATTATTAGTTCCTATTGTGACAAACCTATTCTTCTATTTTGGTTTTGTGAGTGGTATTGTGACACCTTTATCTGGTGCGCAAATCCCAATGCAAATGCCAGTGATCTTATATGGTCTTGTACAAGGAAATTGGATGGTTGCTTTATGGCAAGCATTAGCTATTCCTTTAGGTGTAGCACTCTTCTATCCATTCTATAAAATGTATGATAAAACATTAGTTAAACAAGAAAAAGAAAGAGAAGCTCAAGAAACTGTATAGGTAATCTTATGTCAAAGAAATTAATAATCAATACTGACGATTTCGGTTTAACAAGAGGAGTCAATTATGGAATATTAGATTCATTTCAAAATGAATCAATAAGTGCAGCCTCACTTATGATCAATACACCTGGTACACACCACGCTATAGAACTTATGAAACAATATCAATTGAAAGGTATTGGAATTCATATCAATATTACATTAGGAAAGCCTATCAGCCCTCCTGATCGTATCCCTTCCTTAATTAATGAGAGTGGTGAATTTCATAATACAAAGTATTATGTACAAGGTAATAGAGTTATAGAAGAAGAATTAATCCGTGAGTTTGATGCTCAAATTCAATATTTTATTGAATTAACTGGAGAGATTCCAGATCATATAAACTATCATCATATTTATGATTTTTATGATGAATATCCTAACTTATTTGATTATTTAGTTAAACACTATAACAAACCAATGAGGCTAGAAAAAGACTATAAAAATTATCCATATCAATATGTTAAAAAACAAGATCTCTTTATGAATTTAAATAATAATTCTACTGAATCCTATTTTGATTCTGATCTCATAGAAATACCTTGTCATATTGGTTATGTTGATTCTGATTTAATGGAAATAAGCAGTTTGAATACACAAAGAAGTCAGGACTATCAATTAGCAAATAATCAAAGTTTTAAAGACTTATATAAGAGTCTTGGCTATGAACTTGTTGGATGGTCAGAAATAGAGAGAAGGGAAGATTAATTTCTTCCTTTTTCTTTTGTTTATTTTGACAACTCTTATGAAAAAGAATATTATAGTATTTGGGAATGATGTTCT
>CAMTOK010000065.1 GCA_947074115.1 uncultured Erysipelotrichaceae bacterium
AATTATAACAAAGGAAGGTCTTTTTATATAGAACCCCGTAAAGTTGTAAAGGGGTATGTTCACCTCCATAATTAGGTTATTGAAATCGCGGAAGGAGTGAATAGGATAGAAGGTGAATTAATAGTAGAAGTAGCAGAGTAGCAATATAAAACCAAATAATAATGAATGTATTGTACAATGAGAGTGAGAATTTAAATAGACCTAAAAAGATCGTGTTAGCAAAAGAACTGAACTAGGAGAATATGTTGTAAGGAGAAAGATGAATGAGGGGCATGTTTCTACGTGTATGAGTGGCAACGAAATATATTAATGCTGATGAAATCATTAATATGATGTTAGATATCAAAGAATAATAATAATTAAAAGCACAAGATTATGTTTTTAGCAAATATGTTATGGATATTATGTTATGCTTTTTTATTTTGTCATTTAAACTATTGATAGGTTGTTAAATCAAATAATGAGTCATTAGTTTTATTGATTTGATGGAAACGAATCTATGAAAAAACCAAAGTGAATATAAAAATATATTGAAAATATAATAAAAAATATATACACTTGTTATAAGATGTTATAAGATAACAAAAAGAAAGGGGAGTAATATGGAAATATTTGAAAAGTATTTAAAAGGTGCAATTGGATGTATGTTTATGGCTTTTACTATTAATGGATTTATTGTCCCACATGGTTTTCTATCGGGAGGATTCGCAGGGTTAGCTATTGCAGGTAATAGTATAATTTCTGAGATATCAGTTGGAACATGGGTTGTTTTACTAAATGTACCATTATTGATTTGGGCATATTTTGTAGAAGGAAAAGTTTTTGTATTTGATACAATACTAACAATAATCTTTTTGGGGACTGTAACAGATCTAACAGCAAATATGCCAATTTTGAGTGATGATATTTTTGTATGTGCTATTTTTGGTGGTGTTTTTGAAGGAGTTGGCATTGGATTGTGTTATCGTTCAAGGATTTCATCTGGGGGTACAGAATTATTAGCTAGGTTGGTATTGCGTTATGTAAAGGATATAACACCAGGAAAAATGATAAGGATTTTATCTTTGGTTATTGTTGGAACTTCAGTAATCGTAACAAATGGATTTAGTGTTATATATTATACGCTGATAGAAATATATGTCGCTACTAAGGTTAGTGATGTTGTTATAATTGGGGGAAATCAATCAAAAATGTGTCTTATTATCACTAATTATCCTCAAAAAATTCGTAATGAGTTTATTAAAAATACTTATCGTGGGATGACTATGTTAGATGCAAAAGGTGCATATACGGATAAAGATAAGGGTGTACTAATTACTGTTTTAAATAATAAACAAGTGGGTTCAGTAAAAAAAATTGTAAAGTTAATTGATCCACAGGCATTTGTGATTATATCAGAAGTAAGTAATGTACTTGGTAAAGGATTTGTTGAAACAAATTAAAAAACGAATAAATTATATTGACACTTGTCATAAGATGTATTAACATATTATGTATAAGATGTAATAAGACGTCTTATAGAAGGAGAAAGAAAATGGATATCAAAAAATTAGTTAGTAGTATCAAAGCTGAAAAGCCAAATGTAAAGAGTGTTTATTTTGTAGGATGTGGAGCATCACAAGCAGACTTGTATCCCGCAAAATACTTTCTTGAAGGAAATGCAAAAGAATTACGTGTTAGTATTCATACAGCTAATGAATTTGTTTATGCAACTCCAGCAGGATGTAATAAAAATGCAATTGTTATCACTTGCTCATTAGGAGGAACTACACCTGAAACAGTAGCAGCAAGTAAATTAGCTATGGATAAAGGGGCAACGGTTATTGCTTTAACCCATTCGGGAACTTCAGCATTAGCAAAAACTTGTCATCATTTAGTTGTATTTGGATGGGAGCCGAATTATTCAGACAAATTTGATAAAATGAATAAAGCATTGATCATTGCAGTAGAAATCTTAAATCAATATGAAGGATATGCTGATTATGAAGAAATGATATCTGGAACAACAGCTATCTATGGTATTATTGATGAAGCTGTCAAATCAGTAGTACCTCAAGCACAAAAATTTGCAAAATCATATAAAGATGATGAAGTAATCTATTTAATGTCATCAGGGGCAACTCTTGACGTAGCTTATTCATTCTCAATTTGTTTATTAATGGAAATGCAATGGAAAAATTCTGGATCATTCAATGATGGTGAATTCTTCCATGGACCATTCGAAATTACTGATAAAAACGTACCATTTATTTTATTAATGAATGAAGGTCGCACAAGACCAATGGATTCAAGAGCATTAGATTTTTTAAATAGATTTGATGCAAAAGTTACTGTAGTAGATGCTAAGGATTATGGATTGAGTTCTTTAGTTTCATCGAAAGTTGTTGAATATTTGAGTCCAATGGTTATTGGAGCGGTGTTAAGAGTTTACGCAGAACAGTTAGCTATAGCCAGAAATCATCCACTTACAAAAAGAAGATATATGTGGAAATTAGAATATTAATAAGATATAATATTAACACTATTACTAGAGCATATTTGTTATGTCATTTTAGTGATAATAAATTATCTTAAAACTATTAGGAGGTTACTTATGATTAAGTTAACAAGGTTAGATTATAGATTATTACATGGACAGGTTGTATTTGCTTGGACACGTAATCATGGTATAGATTTTATTGTTGTTGCTGATGATGAGACATCACAAGATGACTTTAAAAAGAATGCTTTAAGTCTTGCAAAACCTGCAGGTGTAGGTTTAGAAATCTTACCTACTAAAGAAGCAATTCGTTTAATTAATGGGGGACGATATGTCCGTAAACAAGTATTATTAGTGTGTGGAAATACAAAAGAAGCTCTTCAAATTTGTCAAGAAGTTGAAGAAGTTAAGGCTATCAATTATGGTAATATTGCTGAAAAGGAAGGTTCTAAACAATATGATTTAGCAGTATACTTGACACCAGAAGAGGCAAAAGATACAAAAAAAATTATAGCATTAGGTATTACTGTTGAAATGCAACAATTACCTACTGCAACATATAAAAAATTAAATGAAATCCTTTAAATTAAGAATACTCTAAGGAGCACTCCAAAAAAGGGATAAGATGTATTGAAAAGTTCAAGGGGGATAGAACAAATGAGAAGAGTGTATATTGCAAGTCACGGAAATTTCGCAAAAGGATTAAAAGATGCTTTAGTTTTATTAATGGGTGATCTCGGTATTAATGAATGGAGTTGCTATCATGAAGAAATACCAGATAATAATGCTTTAAAAGGGTTGATAAAAAGAGAGTATCATAATTTATCTTCAGATGATGAGTTAGTTATATTTACTGATTTATTAGGAGGAAGTGTAAATAAGGTTGCTTCAGAACTTATGTTACAAAATGATCGTATCCATGTTGTTGCAGGAATGTCTATGCCGCTTGTATTAGAATTTGTTCTTAATGCTGATACAAATACATCAAATGCAATTGAAAATGCACTTGAAAGTGCTAAAGAATCAATGGTTTATGTTAATAAACAATTTAATAAATAAAGAGAGGATAAAAATATGTTTATTCAAGCCGTTTTATTAGGATGCGTCGCAATCCTAGGAGTTATGGATGGTCGTTGGATGGGGATTACTATGGTTGATAGACCATTAGTAACATGTTCATTGGTAGGTTTAATCCTAGGCGATCTTCAAGCGGGAATTTTAATTGGAGCATCCTTAGAATTAATTTTCTTAGGAAATGTCGCTATTGGTGCTTCAACACCTCCAGATATTGTAACTGGGTCAATTATTGCTTGTGCATTTGCGATTTTATCAGGAAAAGGAACTGAAGCAGCATTAACATTAGCAATGCCAATTGCTGTAATGGCATCATATTTAGGTGTTATTGTTCGTATTATTAATGCGCAATTCCAGCATTTAGCAGATGGTTATGCTAAGCAAGGGAATTCAAAAATGGTTGCACGTATTCATGTTTTGGCAGGGCCATTATATATGATTAGTGTATTTGTACCAGTGTTCCTATGTATTATGTTTGGTAGTGATGTTGTAACAAATATTTTAAATGTTATTCCAATAAAAATTACTGATGGCTTAACAATTGCTTCAAGTTTATTGCCTGCTTTAGGCTTTGCGTTATTAATTAATATGATGATTAGTAAAAAACTTATTCCGTTTTATGCGCTCGGCTTCTTAATTGCTGCGTATTCAGGAATTGACTTAATTGCTATTGCTTTGATTGGTACATGTGTTGCATTCATTATTAACCAACTAGGAAATAATAACGATAATAATGATGATCATAATGATGGCACATACATTAATGAAAATGGAATAGAGGTGCTATAACATGAAAGAAATCAAATTATCAAAAAAAGTTTTGAATAAAGTATTCTGGCGAGCTCATATGATTCAAGGTTCATGGAATTATGAAAGACAAATGGGATTGGGATATGCATGGTCAATGATGCCAGTATTACGTAGCTTATACGAAGAAGGCTCTCCAGAAATGGCAGAAGCACTTCAAAGACATTTAGAATTATTTAATACTACACCACAAACTGCTACTTTCTGTTTAGGATTAAGCTCTTCTATGGAAGAAGAAAATGCAAGAAGTAAAAACTTTCCAGTAAAATCTATCAATGCAATGAAAGCATCATTGATGGGGCCTTTAGCTGGGATTGGAGATTCGTTCTTTTGGGGTACATTTAAGGTTATTGCAGCTGGTTTAGGTATTTCACTAGCGCAAAAAGGGAATCTACTTGGACCGATCTTAGCGTTATTAGCTTATAATATTCCTTCAGAACTCGTAAGATATTTAGGTATGAGAATTGGTTACAAAACAGGAAGTACTTTCTTAGAAAAACTTTCTGGTGGTTTAATGGATAAAATCACATACGGTGCATCGATTGTAGGTTTAATGGTTGTTGGAGCTATGACAGCATCAATGATTAATCTAAAAATCGCATGGGCTTATAGTCCTGATGTTACAGTACAAGGTATTTTAGATACCATTTTACCTCAAGCATTACCATTATTAGCAACGGGCTTTATGTACTATTTGATTAAGAAAAAAGTTAATGTTAACTGGATTTTATTAGGTACAATTGTTGTAGGTATTATAGCATCATATTTAGGAATGTTTACGGTATAGAGCGGTGATAAAAAAATACTTGAAAGAAACACCAGATAAAATGTTAGCAATGATTGAAAATGAAAACTCACTTTTTTCTAGTATTGCTCAAGAATTGGTAGAAGATCATATCGAAAAGATTATGATTACTGGTTCTGGGACAAGTTATCATGGGGGCCTTAATGCACAAAGATTTATGGAAAAGGTAACGGGATTAAAAGTGGAAGTTCCTTATCCGTTTATGATTAATAAGAATACTTTCAATGATCATCTTAATACTCTTTTAATTGGTATATCACAAGATGGTGGAAGTTATTCAACATATAATACAATGTCTTTAGCGAAATCTTGTGGAAAGAAAACTATGTCGATGTCAGGATACAAAGATGTATTTATTGATACAGTTGCTGATTATGTTTGTACTGTACCTTGCGGTGAAGAAAAGGCTGGAGCTAAAACAAAAGGATTCCATTGCACAATCCTTAATCTTATGTTACTTTCCTTACAAATAGGTTTAAAAAATAAAAATATTTCACAGGATGAATTTGAATATTATAATAAAGCACTTAAGAGTACAATTGAAAATATGCCAGGAATTATCGAGTCGTCAATTCCATGGATAGAATCAATAAAAGATGATCTAGCTAATGCAAATGATGTTAGATTGGTAGGAACTAAGGATAATTATGCTAATTGCCTAGAGGGTGCCTTAAAACTACTCGAAACGATTAGAGTACCAGTAACTGGATATGAATTTGAAGAATTTATCCATGGGATTTATAACGCATTTTCCAAAGACTCTTATTTAATTGTATTGGATTCTGGTTATGAAGCGGAGCGTTTGAAAAAATTACCCAGAGTTTTAAGAGAATGGACTGATCATATCTTTATTATAGGTAAAGATATTAAAAATGATAAAAATAATTTCCAATACGATTTTAAAAATGATGAAGATTTCTCTTTGTTTGAGTATATTCTTGTTATAGAAATGATGTGTGCTATTATTCCTGAGGTAAAAGGAATTGATCCATCTATACCTATGGATCCACAATTCCATCAAAAAATGAGTAGTAAAAAGTTTTGATATGTATTCTCTAGTAATATTTGACATGGACGGTACCATGATTGATAGCGAAGCAAAGTGGGCTAAAGCTTGGCGAATTATAGGAAATAAATATGGGTATGACTTTGGTATAGACTTCTTTGCTAAGTTAGTTGGAATATCAGGCCAACCAGTTCTAGATATAATTTCAAACTATACTGGCTATCACAATCCTCAACAAATTGTTGATGAAGCGTATAGTTTAGGATTAGAGTTAATTGAGAAAGAAGGTATAGATCCTAAACCTGGTATAATACAGATTCTTGATTATTTAGATAATAAAGGTATAAAAAAAGCTATTGCAACAACAACTAAACGAGAATTGGCTAAACAACATTTAGATAGGTTAGATTTATTTGACCGCTTTGATTATATTATTTGTGGTGATGAAGTTAAAAATAGAAAACCGCATCCAGAAATATATCAAAGAGTACTAGAAAAAATGGAATTTGGAGCCAGTGAAGCACTAGTGCTTGAAGATTCTCCATACGGTGTGATGTCTGCATATAATGCAAAAATTGATTGTTTAATGATTCCAGATATTGTCCTCCCGACAAATGAATTGATTCAAATGGTAAAATGTATTAAGCATTCATTAAATGATGTAATAGATTATTTTGAAGAGGACCAATAAGTCCTCTTTTGACACAAGTAATAAAAAAAGGAGGAATTATATGTGGCGATAACACTAGTGATTTTTGATATGGATGGTTTGATGTTTGATACCGAAAAGCTTAGTGGGGAATGCTTTATTAATGCCGCCAAAGAATATCATTATTCGATTTCACAAGATGCACGTCTAAAGATGCTTGGACATAGTCTAAATGACAATAGACGTTTATTGAAAGAAATATATGGGATGGATTTTCCATTTGATCTTATTTCTAAAAGAGGGCGAGAAATGAGAGAAGAAATTATTTCACGAAATGGTATAGAAATGAAAGAAGGATTACAAGAGTTATTGAGATATCTAAAAAAGAAAAAAATTGTATGTGCTATTGCCTCTTCGTCTAAAAGATCAGATATAGAGTTAAATATTTCTTTATATAAGTTGGAAGAGTATTTTGCCTATATTATTTCTGGAGAAGATGTTGTAAACAGTAAACCTAATCCCGAAATATTTTTAAGGGTAATAAAAGAATTGGGGGTTACTCCTCAGGAAACTTTAGTTCTAGAGGATTCAGAAAATGGTATAGAAGCTTCGTATAATGCTCAGATACCTGTTATATGTATTCCTGATTTGGTACAACCATCACAGATATATGAGAATAAATGTCTTCATATCTTAAAAAGTCTCTTAGAAGTAATGAGAATTGTATAAAAAAATATACTATGGTTTTACTGATTGTGATAGAATATTATAAGATAGGTAGGTAGAAAAAAATGTTACAACAAGATAATTCAATTCCATTATATATGCAACTAAAGAATATTATTAAAGGTAAAATTGACTCAGGAGAAATTGGAATAAATGATAAAATCCCTTCCGAAGCTGAGTTAGCTGAGCAATATGAAGTAAGCAGGATAACAGTTCGATCAGCATTGTCTGAATTAGTTACAGATGGGTACCTAGTAAAGAAGCAAGGAAAAGGTACCTATGCATCAAAACCAAAATTATCGCGACCAATTGAAGATTCATTAGGTTTTTCTGAATCATGTAAAGCTGCAGGATTTGAGGCTATGAGTGTTGTATTAAAAAGAGAAGTTTTACCAGCAACTGATAAGCTAAAAGATATGCTAAAATTATCAGAAAAGGATCAAGTTTTATATATACAACGTTTAAGACTAGCGAATGGAGAACCGTTAATGCTAGAAAATAATTACTATTCATATAATAATTATAGTTTTTTAATGAAGGAACCTCTCACAGGATCTTTATATGACTTGTTGAGGGAAAATAAAAATATTGATTGCGATCGTTCATTAAAAACAATAATATCCGTTATAACTGCTGACCAAGAAAAAGCAAAAATATTAAATGTATCAATAGGTGAACCTTTGTTTGTGATTGATACCGTTGCAGCAGATACGAAAGATGTTCCAATTCATTATGGTATTCAATACGTTGTGGGTAGTAAGTATTGTTTTGTTCGCAAAAATGCTAAACACCACAACATAGAGTAATAAAGTATAAATGTACTCCTATTAAATCAAGCATAGAAGTAACGCTAATTGCACAATGCTTGTATAGTAAGTAAAAATAACGATTTATAATAATTTAATATAGTATAATAAGTTATAATCTAATAAAGTAAAGATTTTTTTAACTAAGACTGCACATTTGGGAGAATTTAAATAATGAGGATAACATATTATAAACTGTACCCCTTGTCAAGGACACGATAAAAAAAGGGGTTAACACACTGGTGAAAATCTATTATGATTTTCACCTTTTATATACTCAATATTTTCTGAATTTATTTTTTCTCTATATTGACTAGGTGTCATCTTATTTAAGGTCCACTGATACCTATGATTATTATAATAATCCATATAGTCATCTATCTCTTTTTGAAGTTTAGTGAATGATTGGCACTTATTAAGATTAAGATCTAGCTCATCCTTCATGTGCCCAAAGAATGATTCCTGTGGTGCGTTATCCCAACAATTCC
>CAMTOK010000066.1 GCA_947074115.1 uncultured Erysipelotrichaceae bacterium
AAGCGAGTGTGGCGGTAGATTATATTGTTGAATAAAAAAAGTTAACTTCCTATAAGTTAACTTTTTTAATACCCTTCTTCTAATCCTGATTGAATAACATAAATTTCATTTGGTACACAAACAATTGTCTTTGAACTTCCTAAAGGAACCCAACCCACCTTTTCACAATCATGGTTTGGACATTCAACATCAGTTGCATGATATTCTCCATTAACAACTTCTATGTAAAAATGCCCATAGCTTCCCTCAAACTCATAAATACCATCAACGTTAATATCAATTTGCTTAACAAGTTCATTTTTATAAAAGACTTCTACAATATCCTTCTCACCTTGAAACATTGTATAAATCCCGTATCCTAGTCCTATGACCACCATTAAAACAAGACTAAAGATGATGTCTTTCTTTTTCATGTCGACTTCTCCTTAAATAGACAAAATAACCAATATGGACACCAATAAGGTTCAATATAAGGTCATCTATATCTAAACTTCCTACATACATATTATATTGCATTACTTCAACAAAGACAATCAAACAGATTGAAAAAAAGATAAACTTTAAATAAGACCTCATCTGTTCTTTAACACGAGGCAAAAGATATCCAAAGGGAGTAAAGAGTATAATATTCCCAAGAATATTTAGGAGAAATAATTCTAATGAGACATACCCATTATGATAACCATTTATATATAATAGAATTGTTTTAAATGGAATTAAGTTAATATGTTTATATAACATTTGCCCTTCTGGTAACCTTAATCCAGCGTGGATAAACAATATATCTAACAAACTCCATAAGTACATATAAATTAACGTTAATCTTACAGTCTTCTTTTCCTTATTTAACAACAAACACATATACCAATATAATAATGGGGCAAAGACAAGAACTGATTCTAATGGTGTCACACCAATTCTCACACGAACGTAACAATAGATTGGGAACATTAAGACTACAAGTATTTTCATGATATTGCCCTCCCCAATTACACTATATTCATGTGAATAAAAAAAAGAAGAGGCTACGCCTCCTCTTGTTCCTCATGATCTTGTGTTGATTGTTCTTCTTCATTTATGATTTCAATTGTATCAACAGGTTCTACAATTTCTATTTCTTGTTTAGGGCGTGGCAATAAACGACCAATCCCGATTAAAATCAATCCATACGCAAGTTGAGACATACCGTTATTAAAGTAATAAGCAATAATATCTTTCCAATCACTTGCCCAAGAAATTGATTCAGCACTTAGTAATCCGTACACATAGACATGTGTATTATACAATAAGAATAACCAAGCGATTATAAATAGACCTCCAACAACATAAAACAAAGTTGAAAGCTTCATGCATCTTTTTATTTTTTCCATATAAATCCCTCCAATAAAAAATTATATATGATAATTGTGTGAAAAACATGTGAGGATATTTTCTAATTAAGTGAGTTATTAAAACTCCTCATATTCTTTCTTTATTTCCTTTGGAAAAAAGATCCCACTATCTTGTTTTGTCTTTTTAGAATGAATAATCGCATCAACGATTTCTGATTGACTCGGTAAAGGTTCTAAATGACCATCTTCACAGAGAATTTGAATATCATTTAATTCTCCACTTTTCCCATAATGTAAGTAAGGGACCTGTGTTTGTGTATCCGTATTAATATAATAGCGAGGATCATACCCTAAAGAGAACGCCAAATCCTGTATTGCGACAATTTGATTCGCATCTGTAATCTTAACATATTTAAATAAACGTCTATCTAAAAATCTCTTTGTTAGATCTGAAATAATAACATCATGTTCATCTGTCAACTCTCTAAATATATATAAGAGAATGCTCTCATCTAAACAATAGAAATCTTCCACTTCAACACGATTGTCTAGAAAAGGTATTAAATAACGTAATGATGTTTTAAACTGATAGTTCTCATTATATAAATCTTTAATTCTTAACAATATTGCACGTAACAAATGTTCATAACTTCTCGCTGTAGGATGATAATAAACCTGCCAATACATATGATACCTTGCAAGTATATAATTTTCTATCGCTTGTACCCCAGATTCCTTATACACAAGTTTACCATCACATATACGCATTGTGCGTAAAACACGCGATAAATCAAAATGCCCATAAGTCGTCCCTGTCATATAAGAATCTCTTAATAAATAATCCATTCTATCTGCATCCAATTGGCTCGATACCATTGAAATAAGAATATTATTATGATGAGTATGATTTATAATACTTGCGACATCAAAAGCAAGATTTTCATGAACTGTGCTCAGTATTTGGTTGACTTCACTATGAGGATCAACAATGACCTTCACACTCATATCTTCATGACTCCCATGAAAAACGCCTTCAAAAGAATGAGAAAAGGGACCATGACCAATATCATGTAATAAACCAGCACACATAACAGTTAACTTTTCGTAATCATTTAATGCACTCTCTAAACATTCAGTCTCAAGCATCTTCTTTATAATTTGATAAACACCTAGGGAGTGTACAAAGCGCGAATGTTCAGCACTTTGAAAGACTTGATAAGTCCCTCCAAGTTGTTTAATACGCCTTAATCTTTGTACCTCTTTAGAATTGATCAGTTTCCAAATAATCAAATGATCAACTTGTATATAATCATGAATAGCGTCCCTAAGGACTCTTTTTTTATGCATCTCAATACTATCTAAACGAAATAAATTTTTATCCATCATTTCACCTCTTTTTCCCATTTTAACACAAACATACAACAATGTCTTAAATTTATAATTCCTTATTTTCTTTTATGAACATTGAATCATCATTCACTTTTGGGTACAATAGGGAAAGGAGGTTGAATATGTACACTAAAATAAACGAAGCAACACAATACATACAAACACGATTTGAAGGACAAATCGATATCGCTATTATCTTAGGATCTGGTTTAGGCCCTTTAGCGAATGAAATTGAAAATCCAGTGATTATTGATTATGCAGATATCCCACACTTCCCAGTATCAACAATACCGGGACATGATGGACAACTGTATATTGGACAATTATCTGGAAAAACAGTTTGTGCAATGAAAGGACGTTTCCACTATTATGAAGGTCATGATATGGATATTGTTTCATTACCAGTTCGTGTTTTCAGCAAATTAAATATCCCATTCTTAATTGTCACAAACGCTTGTGGTGGAATTAGAGACGACTTATTCCCTGGACAAATTACATTAATAACAGATCATATAGGATTTAATGCCCCTAGCGTATTAAGAGGCCCTAACTTAGATGAGTTTGGACCACGCTTTAAAGATATGACAGAAGTTTATTCAAAACGTTTAGGTGCAATCGCAAAAGAAGCAGCAACAAAAACAGATATTTCAATGAGTGAAGGTGTCTATTGTTTCTTTAAAGGACCGATGTTTGAAACACCAGCAGAAATCAGAGCATTAAAATGTATCGGTGCTGACATGGTTGGAATGTCGACAGTCCCTGAAGCAATTGTCGCAAGACACTCAGGTATGGAAACACTAGGTATTTCGCTTGTTACTAACAAAGCAGCAGGATTAGGCGCAAGTGAGTTAAACCATATCGAAGTTATGGAAGCAGCGAAAGAAGCTGAAAAAAATCTTGTCACACTTACAAAAGAAATTATAGAAAACTTACCAGAGCCTATCGCTCAATAGAAAAAATAAGCACATGATGTGCTTATTTTTTAAGTTCAAAGCGATACTTTTGTTTTTCTCCAGGATAAAGCGTTTTGTCAACACGGGAACAAAACATATCATATGGTCTTGCAAAGATCAAAGAATGGTCTTCTAAGTCTTGATAAATAACCATTTGTTCTTCTGTTTCAGTGTGCCAAGCTAAACAAACAATTCTATATTCATGTCCCTTAAAATGTGTGTAGATTTGATTTGGTTCAATTTTTCTTTTCATTATAAATATTCCCTCAACTTTTCTATATATTTTTTTGAAATATCTTGAAACTCATCAATCAGTTCTAAGAATTTTTCATCTTGATTATTCATTTTATTTAAACAATGTTTCATTGTTAATACAGCTTGGAAACTTCCCTCACTTAACATCTTCGCAATTTTCATATCATCACTCATTATACCTTTTATTTCAACCATTGATTCAAGCATCATTTTATGTTTGATATGATCATCATCAATGTCTGGATAGTACTCATGAACTTTATTCAATAACTTTTGATATTCCCTTGATTGTTTTTCCATAACATCTTTCAAGGATACATTTTGTACCTTATCAACTAAATGTTCAATTGCGATCAAACCCATGTTTAAACCATTAATTAACTCTTGTATATATTCATCTTTATGCATGTTATCACCAATTTAAGTGTGAACATCTTTTACTGTTCTATACAAATATCCTCGTTTTTTAACCACCCGACATCACCATTATGGCTCGCATACGTATAACCATCATAGATTCCAATAATCTTAATACGATCTCCCTTTTTAGCATTGATCATACGATCAACATAACTATCAAGACAAAGCGTTTGATCATGCCTTTGATAAATAAATTCATTTTTAATATTCATTGAAACACCAGTGTGAATATGTTCACACAATGTAAAATACTCACCCTTTTCTAGTATTTTTATTTCATAATAAGGAAACTGTATTGTGTGAATAGTTTGCACCTCATGGACGATATTTTTATTGATGACACCTATTGGTAACGGTTGAACCTTGTGCTCTGAATAATGAACGACACCATTTGTTTGGTTAATAATTAAAGCATTTAATTGCGATACATTCTTTACACCCGTACCACCATCAACACATATAATTCTTCTCTCTAAATCCAATATAATATCATTATTCAAATCATTTTTAAAATTACATGTAGGCATATGTCCAATAACAACGATTTCATCCCTTGGATTCCCTTTGGTATAAAAATCCTTTTGTTCTAACAAAGTCGAAAGGCTATTCTTTTTGTAATCTTTCCCTTCAATACCTGCATGAACAAATAAAAAATCATTAAACTTTAATGTTACATATAACTGATTAAGATAATCAAGTTCATCCTTTAAATATTCTCTTATTCTTTTTTGAACACCTAAAGTCGTTTCAGTCCCATCATATAGTTTTAAGAGATTATAAACATAACGGATGCATCCATTCTTATCAACACGCTTAAGATACTTCGGAATCTCACCTGCAAGTTCTGGAATTTGACAAAGGGCATTAATTGCCCATTCACAATTACCTGCTAAAACAAAAGTTCTTTCATTTCTATCTAATTGTTGTACAAAATGAATTGTATCTAAAACTTGGTCCCCTTTTTCAATAAAATCACCAAGAATAACCAAATAATCCTCTTGTGTATAATTTACTTCTTTAAGAAGAGTGATAAAGCGATCATAATGCCCATGTATATCACTGACAACGATTAAACGATAATCATCTTTAACTTTTACTGTTTTGTGTTTAGGTTGTAGCATACTCTTCTCCTTTTTCTAGATTGTAACAAAATATATGTGGAACAACAATTGAATTTTCTCTCCTCTATCATTATAAATAAAAAAAGCTTATTGATACATGAGTACCATAAGCTTTTCATTATTATAAACCTTTTTCAGTTAATTCACGCGCAACGTCATCTTTAATAGTGACACCAGCAGCTTCTAATTCAGCAATTTTGTCTGCGAATTGAGGTAAATATCTTTTATGAGCTAATAACATTTCATCTAATACTTTTTTCGCACTTTCCCCTGAAGGAATTTGTGGATTTAAGATAAATGCTTGTAAAGCCATACCATAATCACCTTTTACAGCAGCTTCTTCAACACAGTGTTCCATGTTTTTCATAACTTGTAACCAACCTTTTTCAGCAGGTCCTAATTCACCAAATGCGATTGCTTTCGCTCCTGTTGCTCCAATATATGCTGAAACTTCAACAGCACAATCAGCTGGTAAATCTGGGATTGCTCCATTATTTTTAGTTGTTACAACAACATGCATGTTTTTATTTCCGTAAATAGATGCAATTGTTTCACAAGCAGCATCAGAATAATGAGCTCCACCACGTTTCGCTAATTGTTCTGGTTTGTGATCTAAGTTAGGATCTTTATATAATTCAAATAATTCATCTTCTGTTTCTTTAACTTGTTGACCTCTTGTTCCAATACCTTCGAATTCTTCAAGACCATGTTTTAACATTTCTTCTTGACGGTAGTAATATCTATGGTATCCACAAGGAATCATTTTCATTTGATCAATTTGTTCTTTAAAGAATGGAATTTCATGAATATTAGCAGGAACTCCAGTATCTTTACCACTATAGAAAGCGTCAATAATATCTTGAGTGACATCATCACCATTTAAATCATAAACTTTATGCCAATGGAAGTGATTTAATCCAGCAAATTTATAAATTAATTCATCTAATGTTTTCCCAATTAATTCTGGTTCTTTCATCATTGCCCCAACAGGAACATTACATAAACCAATTACACGATCCCATTGACCATATTTCATAACTGCTTCAGTTACCATACCACTTGGATTAGTAAAGTTAACTAACCATGCATTAGGACATAATTCTTTCATATCTTCAACAATACTTAAGATCACTGGAATTGTTCTAAATGCTTTGAAAATTCCTCCAGCACCATTTGTTTCTTGACCTAACATACCATAAGAGAAAGGAATTCTTTCATCTTTAATACGTGCATTTAATAAACCAACACGGAATTGTGTTGTAACGAAGTCTGCATCTTTTAATGCTTCTCTTCTGTCTAAAGTTAAATGGACTTTAACATCATATGGAGATGCATCCCACATACGTTGTGCCATTTCACCAACGATATTTAATTTATCTTGTCCTTCTTCAATATCCACTAACCAAATTTCACGAATTGGAAGTTCATCATATCTTTTAATAAAACCTTCCATAAGTTCTGGTGTATAACTGCTTCCTCCACCAATTGTTACAATTTTAACAGGTTTCTTATCCATACTGTCTCCTCCTTTTATATACTACTAGTATAAGTATTTTTGCATAAACAGTATTCATTTTTTCAATAAGTGAAATAAAAAAGGGTAAGTTTTCACTTTACCCTCTATTTGCATAGTATTGTCTCACTAATAATTGTGTTTTCTTAATATGCTTTTGAATTGTTTTCTTTGCAAGTTCTTTATCACCAGCAACAATAGAATCTAGGATTGCCTTATGTTCAATAAGAGCAGTTTCCATACGTTCTTGTTGCGTAATAGAATGACGACTCGTTACAGAAACATAATAATGAACATCTCTTAATAACTGTTCTACATATCGAGATTGTGTTGCTTGATAGATTGTTTCATGATAAAGAATATTTAAATCATTAACTTTTTCGACTTCTTTTTTTAATGTATAAAATTCCATTAAATCATATACGTCTTTAATCTTTGCAAGATAAACATCATCCATACGATCTATCGCTAATTGAATAGCTAAACCTTCAAGTGATAAACGTATTTCAAACATATCGTCTATATCACGAGGCGAAAAACCTTTTACATAGACACCTTTATTAGGAATACTTTCAACAAGACCTTCCAATTCAAGTTGTTTTAATGCTTCCCTAATTGGTGTTCTACTTATTTTTAATTCATTAGCTAATGCCAACTCATTAAGTTTTTGTCCTGTTGTATACTCATCATTTAATATACGATCCCTTAATAGATTGAATATTTGATGTCCTAGTGATCCATGAGACACATGATCAAATAAACTGTTATTTGGCATTTTGATTTCTCCCATTATAATTTTTCAATAATTGCTTGGGTAAACTCTGTTGTAGATGCATGTCCACCAATATCTGGTGTTACATATTGCCCTTCAGCCACAACATCACCTAAAGCTTCTCTTAAAGCATTTGCTTTATCATTTTGACCTAATGCTTCAATCATTAAAGCAAAGGCTAAAAGCAATGCACTCGGGTTTGCAACATTTTTTCCTGCAATATCAGGTGCACTTCCATGTACAGCTTCATAAATTCTATACTCATCTCCAATATTTCCACTTGGAGCAAAACCTAAACCACCGATTAACCCAGCGCATAAGTCAGATACGATATCACCATATAAGTTTGGCGCAACCAAAACATCATATGCTTCAGGTCTAATAACAAGTTGCATACACATGTTATCAACAATAACTTCTTCTGCTTTAATTTCTGGATAATCTTTAGCAACATCTCTAAAAGCTTCTAAGAATAAACCATCTGTAAATTTCATAATGTTTGCTTTATGAACTGCAGTGACTTTTTTTCTATTATTTGCTTTTGCATAGTCAAAAGCATAACGTGCGATTTTTTCACTTGCTTCTCTTGTGATCAGTTTAATTCCATTAGCCATATTATCAGTGACCATATACTCAATCCCTTTATAAAGGTCTTCAGTATTTTCTCTAATAATAACTAAGTCTACATTTTCATATTTAGATGCAATTCCATCAAAAGAACGGATAGGTCTCACATTTGCATATGTGTCAAATTGTTGTCTTAAAGCAACATTAACACTTCTAAACCCTGTTCCAATAGGTGTCGCAGTTGGTCCTTTTAATGCCCACTTGTATTCCTTTATAGCATCTACCAATCCTGGTTCAAAGACCTCTTTTGTTTGTTCTGCATACTCAGCTCCTGCTTGATATGTTACCCATTCAATATCTAAGTTCATCGCTTTTGTAATATCTA
>CAMTOK010000067.1 GCA_947074115.1 uncultured Erysipelotrichaceae bacterium
GGAACCCCGTAAAGTTGTAAAGGGGTATGTTCACCCCGTAATTATTTATAATACCTAAATTTATCGATCTTTTATAATGCTGAATATTTCAATTCTTTATTTGTTAATAGAATGATATTGAAGACAACGATTGAGAGTGATATCAACCATGAAATGGGATTCAAACCATTTATTTGGAAGAGGTTATACATCAATGTCAATTCAAAACATAGAAGTCCTAAACACCAACAGATCGTTTTCATAAGCATCATCCTTTCTTTAGTTATTTAGATTTTTTTGGATCTTTTAAGATCTCTGCAATTGAAGTGACGCTTCCAGCTAAACCTTGAAGTTCACTTGGGATAATAATTTTTGTTGCATCTCCTTTAGCAAGGTTTTCTAAAGCTTTGAAACCTTCTAAAGTAATATAACTTGTATTTGGGTTAGCAGTATTGATATATTCAATACCTTTTGCCTGTGCTTCATAAACTAATCTTAAAGCTTCAGCTTCCCCAGTCGCTCTCGCAATTTGAGCTTCTTTTTCTGCGTTTGCTTCTAGAATCATAGATTCTTTTTTACCTTCAGCAGTTAAGATAGCTGCTGTCTTTTTACCTTCAGCTTGTAAGATTGCTTCACGTCTTTCACGTTCAGCTCTCATTTGTTTTTCCATTGCATCTTGAATATCACGTGGTGGAATGATGTTTTTCACTTCTACACGGTGAATTTTAATACCCCAAGGGTCAGTTGCATCATCTAGAATAGAACGCATTTTAGAGTTAATGATATCTCTAGAAGTTAATGTTTCATCTAATTCTAAATCTCCGATAATATTACGAAGTGTTGTTGCTGTTAAGTTTTCAATAGCGTTTAAAGGTCTCACAACACCATAAGTGAATAACTTTGGATCTGTGATTTGGAAATAAACAACTGTATCGATTTGCATAGTTACGTTATCTTTAGTAATAACAGGTTGAGGAGCGAAGTCCATAACTTGTTCTTTTAAAGAGACTTTGTTAGAAATTTTATCTAAGAAAGGAATTAAAATGTGTAAACCTACATTACAAGTACGGTTGTAAGCACCGATACGTTCTACAACGTATGATTGAGATTGTGGAACAATACGAATTGTTCTAGCAACAATGATAATAGCGAGAATAACAAGAATAATAACCCAAATGTATAATGTCGCATTTGACATTAATTGATCTAATAATTCAAACATAAATTTTCTCCTTTTATTTTATATTTTTTTGACAACGACATGAGAACCTTCAATAGCGACAACTTCAGCATATTGACCAATTTCAATAGTTTCGTTGTTTAAGCTAGTTGCACCCCATAAATTACCTAAAACTTTAACTTCGCCTTTAATATCAGCGGTAATAGTTTCAGTAACCAAGCAGTGTTCACCAATAACGCGATCGGCATTAGTTCTAATTGTGTTTGTTTTCATGTATTTCTTTGCAAGTGGTCTTGATGCAACGATACACGTAATTGATACTGCAGCAAAGAGTATAACTTGCAAAGTTTGACCCACATCGAAAAACACACCAAGTAGACCAACGATAGCACCTACACCAAACCAGATGCTGACCAAATCCGTTGTGATCGCTTCAATGATTAAAGATGCGACAAGAATAACAGTCCATATAAAAGTCATTGTGTTTCCCTCCTTTATAAGTGAGCAGTCATGATATGATGAACCACATCATAGGATGCATCAAATTTGTAATTCTGCTCTTGTGTAAAATCAAGTTCAAATAAATCTGAAACTTGTTCTATGAACGCTTTATTAGAAATACGTCCATAACTTTTTCCTAATGAAATTCTATGAAGTTGAGATTTGTCATAGATATTATGATTAAGGTCTTCTTTAGTAACTGGTTTAACACCGATACATTTCTTATCTTTATCTAAACCAAGTAAGACATAAGCAACATCATCAAAGTAGTGACATGCCGCTTTATTAAGAGTAATATTTGTTTCATAAATCGTCATCGTCATCTTCGCATTTTCATTGGTTGTCCATTCAAAATTCATATCTTAACCCTCCTCACTATTATTATATTATAAAAATTATTTTTGTGCAACAAATATTATATTTATTCATTTGTACAATAATATTATTATAGTTTATAATAGAACAAAGGATGGTGAATATGAAAAAATTACTTATTTTGTGTTTAAGTTTTATGTTACTTGGATGTACTGGAATTGAGTCTTTAGACTTAAGTGAAAAAGTAACAATATCATTTTATTACATAGAATCATGTAGTGAATGCCAAGCATTTAAAAAGATTGGTATTCCGTATATTGAGAATACATTTAAAGATCAAATTGTTATTAATCAATATGATCTGGATGATTTATCTAATGAAGAGCGATATGACAAGACATTAGATGCATTAAATGAATTTGATTATGATTATTATGGATTAGCTCCATTTATCGTTGTTGATAATTATTTTGGGGTTCTTGGATATACTACAGGAGATGAAGAATTCCTTGTTAATGATATTAAGAACGCTGTAGAAGGAAAAGAATTAAGCATGGAATTAGATATGCTTAGATTCTATTTCAAATAATCATGAAAAAATTGTTATTGATTTGTTTTCTATTGTTAGCAGGTTGCACACAAAAGGAAACACCAAAACATCATTTAATGGTATTTTATTCATCAACTTGTGCATCATGCACTGCTTTTAGAAGGACAGTCATTCCTCAACTTGAGGATGACATGGGCGATGTTCTTTCTATTGATTTGTTCAATATAGATGAAGAAGCATCTATAGAAGCATATGCAAAAGTTTGCAGTTTATTAGAAGATTATATATTTAGAGAAGACGATGGAGATGTTCCGTTTATCGTTCTTGATGGGTACTTTGGTAAGATAGGGTACGAAGCCGGTGAGAGTTTAGAAATAATTTCACAAATTCAAAACGCTATTTTAAATAACGAAATACCAGATAAGGAAGATCAACTTTATCATTTCCAACAAGGCAAAACATATTACTAGGAGGAAACACAATGCCAACACCACATAACAGTGCAGCTCATGGAGAAGTTGCAAAAACAGTTTTAATGCCAGGAGATCCACTTCGTGCGAAATTCTTAGCAGAAACATATTTAGAAGATGTACAACAATTTAATGCAGTAAGAAACATGTTAGGGTATACAGGAACATATAAAGGGAAAAAAGTATCAATTATGGGTTCAGGTATGGGGATGCCATCAATTGGTATCTACTGTCATGAACTTTTCTCTCAATATGGAGTAGAAGCAATTATTAGAATTGGTTCTTGTGGAGCAATTCGTGAAGAAGTTCATATTAGAGATATTATTATTGCACAAGGATCATGTACAGATAGTAATTTTGCTCATCAATATGAATTACCAGGAACATTCTCAGCAATTTCTTCATTTGATTTATTAGAAAAAGCTGTGACTTTAGCGAAAGCAAAAGACGTCACTTACCATGTTGGTAATGTCATTGCTTCTGACGTATTCTATCATGCAGATCAAGGTTCAGCAGCGAAGTGGGGAAGTATGGGATGCTTAGGTGTTGAAATGGAATCTTATGCATTATTTGCAACTGCAGCTCATTTAAATAAAAAAGCATTAACATTATTAACTGTATCAGATTCATTAGTGACACATGAAGAAACAACAGCAGAAGAAAGAGAAAAAACATTCACTGCAATGATGGAAATTGCATTGGAGATTGCTGAATAATGAATAAAGCTGTTGCTTTATTTGATTTTGACGACACGATCGCTAAAGGTGATACGGTCGTCAAATTCTTAAAATATGATTTAAAAAAGAAACCATACAATATCGTAAGATATATACCAATTGGTTTTAATTACTTACTTCATAAATGTCATTTAAAATCATTTGAAAAAACAAAATCTTCATTACTTTATCCATTAGATTATATGAGTGATGAAGAACTTAAATCATTTTATCATGATTATGTTATTCCTTCTTATTATCCACATATGGTTGAAGAACTGAAAAAAAGAAAAGAAGAAGGATGCGTTGTTATTGTGTGTACAGCTTCTGTAGAAGCTTATATGAAATATATTGATTTACCAATTGATTGTTTAATTGGCACAAAAACAAAAAGAAAAGACAATCATGAAACACGTATGATTGAAGGAGAGAACTGTAAAAACAGTGCTAAAGTCAAACGTATTCAAGATTATCTTAAATCAAAAGATATAGAAATAGATTATGATCATTCGTATGGATATTCAGATTCAGATCATGATATCCCAATGTTATCACTTGTAAAAAATAAAATCCGTGTCAACAAATCGACAGGTCAAATGGAAGAATTTATACCTAAACAATAACACCTAAGGGCAACCTTAGGTGTTAATTGTCTAAATCAGCAAATAAAAGCATAATATTTATAATACCAGCAATACCTATAAGCATATAGATAATTGAGCTGATTAGTGAGTGTCCAAAAATAGCATCAACAAAGTTAAAACCAAACAGACCAACAAGTCCCCAGTTTAGTGCGCCAAGTATTGTAAACACGAGCGCAATTTTTTGTACGATATTCATAAAACATCCTCCTCAAAACAGTATAACCAAGAATTTACAGATTATTCATAAAAAGGAATCAATAACATAGAATAATGTAGGAGGGTTGGTAATGAACAAGAAATATATAACAATTGGTGGTGCTGTTGTTGTGGCAATAGTGTGTATCTTTGCCGTATTCAAGATGACAACGCACTCATTCAAGGATGTTCTGAAAGATGTGAAAAACTACAAGAGTTATGAATTAGTGTGTAGTATGGATATGTTAGAAAACGATGAGTTAAAATCATATCAAGTCACTACAACATATGGTCTCGTTGATGAAAATGCTTATTATAAGGTGGAATTATACGACAAATCACTTAATCAATCACAAGTTATTGTGAGAAATGCTGATGGCGTATTTGTATTAACACCTTCACTTAATCAAGCATTCCAATTCAAAAGCGAGTGGCCAAACAATTCACCTAAACCTTACTTATATGAATCATTAATTGAGTTCTTAGAAAACAACAAAGTTGAAAAAGTTAATGATGGATATATTGTAACAGGTGATATGGTGTATGAAAATGATGATCGTATCAAAACACAGGAAGTGAAATTTGATAAAGAATTAAATCCATTATACGTTAATGTTTATGACGCAGATGGTACAGAAATTATCAAAGTCACTGTTACTGAATTTACTGCAGATAAAGAATTGACTGCTGATGACTTCTCACAAGAAGCTATTATGAAAGCAACTCAATCTCAATATTCTTCTGTAAGTGCCTCTTTACCTTTATATCCAGTTGCTTTATTAGGATCAACTTTAGAAAATGAAAAAGTATCAACAATTAATGATACAGTTAACCATATCCTTAAATTCACTGGAGATAAAACATTTACTATTATTGAAACAGCTTTATCTAGTCAAAATGATATCAATGTTGAAGTCATCAATGCCCCAATGATTGATTTAATTGATGGTGTTGCTTATCAAATTGACAATCAAATGACTTATATTACTTCAGGTATTGTTTGTTCATTATACTCTAATGACTTATCATCAACTGAAATGATTGCTGTTTTATCTAGTATGCAAGCTTCAAACTTAAAATAGGGATGAAATTTCATCCCTATTTTTATCTTGAAAAATCGCATTTCTTGGACTATACTTATTATACTGAAAGAGGTGTCACAAGTGCAATATAGAGAAACATATGCGATTGTTGATTTAGAAAAAATTAAATATAACTTAGATGTCTTATATAAAAAAACACAAAAACCAATGATGGCAATCATTAAAGCTAATGCATATGGCCATGGATATCAACAAGTTGCACATGCAATTAAGGATAATCCACATATATCAATGTTTGGTGTGGCAACTATAAAAGAAGCAATTGATTTAAGAAAACAAGGCATCAAACAAGATATTCTTGTTTTAGGTGCGATTCCACTAGAAGATATTCAACTTGCGATTGATTATCACATATCTTTAACACTCTTTTCATTAGAATATGCCAAAGAAATAGAGGATCATTATAGAGGGACAACCCCTGTACAAGTTCATATTAAATTAGATACGGGAATGAACAGAATAGGGATGAAAAGTGAAGAAGAATTTAATTCATTTATGGAATCTTATAATCCTCACTTATTCCAGGTTGATGGAGTCTTTACGCATTTTGCGACTGCTGATGATGAATCTCAAGATGATACATTTACAAAACAATATGAACAATTTAGATTGATGATTGATTCATATACATTCAAATATGTTCATTGTCAAAATTCGGCAGGAATGATGTACCATGAAGATAAGGTTTGTAATCTATCACGAGTTGGTATTGCGATGTATGGTGTTGATCCAGCTGGACAAGAATGCGAAGAATTAAAACAAGCGATGTCATTGTATACGAAGGTCGCAATGGTAAAACGTATCAAAGCGGGAGAAAAGATCGGCTATGGTCATACGTATCAAGCATCGCAAGATGAATATATTGCGACTGTCCCAATTGGATATGCTGATGGTTTTATTAGAGCTAACCAAGGAAGACATGTCTTTATTAGAGGGTCATACTACCCAATTGTAGGAAGAGTTTGTATGGATCAAATGATGATCAGAGTTGATGAAACAATTAAAACACATGATCTCGTTGAAATCTTTGGTGAAAATATATCACTTGCTACAATGGCAAGAGAATTAAACACTATACCTTATGAAATCACTTGTTTATTGAGTGAAAGAGTTGAAAGATTTTATAAATAATTATATATTTTCATATAAACAAAAATAAAATATAAAGAAAAATATGCATTATATGAAAAGAATATGAAATTTAGACTCATATTTTTATCATCATTGCATAATCTAAGATGTACAGTGATATTGATCACTGTTATATATATACAGGATGTAGGAAGTTTACTACATCCTGTTTTTATTTATATATAAACAAACAACAAAAAAAGTCAATCATACGATTGACTAATAGTTTTCTTCTACGAAACTGAATAATGAGTAATAGTTCATAGCGCCTTCTTTTTTATGTGTGACTTTACCGTTTTTGATAATGAAAGTCGCAGGATATGCAGCACTAGAATCTAATGTTTCTTCTACATAAGTTTCAATATCATCTATATCAGCAGCATCTAAGAAAAATAGAGGCATACTTCTATTTCTTGTTGTATATGTTGTTAAAACACTTTGGTAATTCACTGTTGTTGTTTCTGATGTATCTCCAATAACAAGAATGAAATCTTCAGTATTCTCTAATTTCGTTTCTAGTTTTGTTGAATTGATTGTTGTATAGTTTTTATATGTCATTTGTCTATAAGCAAATAAACCTAAGAAAATAACAATAACCAAACCAAAGACACTGATTTCTTTTGCAAATTTTTTAATAAAGTTCATAATATAACCTCCGCTTATGTTATTTTACCAAATTTGATATCAAGACACAATAACAATATTTTGTGAATTCATATGGATTAAAATGGTTACCTTTGGTATAATATGAAAAAAATGGAGGTAATTTATGAAAACAGTAGTGTCAACAGATCTTGCTCCAGGAGCAATTGGACCATATAGTCAAGGTGTACAATTAGGAGATTTATTCTTCTTCTCAGGACAAATTCCACTTCACCCTCAAACTGGTGTTATGCCAGAAGGTATTGAGGCACAAGCAAGACAATCATTAGAAAATGTTAAAGGATTGTTAACAAGTCAAGGTATGGATTTTAGCAATGTTGTAAAAGCAACTGTATTCTTAGATAATATGGATGACTTTGCTGCGGTTAACGAAGTTTATGCTGAATATTTCGTTGAACCTTATCCTGCTCGTTCTGCAGTAGAAGTTGCACGTTTACCTAAAGGTGCACTTATTGAAGTTGAAGTGATTGCATCAAAATAATTAATGAAAACGACCTATGTATAAAATATCTTTATACAAGGTCGCTTTTTATATTTTATCGTGTTCTTGATTCGCCTTTGTTCTTCCTTTTTTTGATTTCATGCTTATAGAAATGTTCTTTTTAGGAATAATATTCATATCATTATTAATAGGGGGTATTTCTATGATATTAGTGAACATGGTATACGATGACGAAGAGTTATTAGAGCCATATGAGTGGGAAGACAATGATCGATATCTAGAGTTTTATTACTTACCGATCTTTAGGGTAACTACAGATGTCTTACATGATTTTATGTACAATCGTTTAAGAATGAAAGATTGCGAAGATGGCGTATATATAATCTCGGACCTCCATTATCATTTTGTTGTTGAAATAAAAAATAGAACAATTACTCAAAGAGGGACAATTACATTAGAACAAAGAGAAAAGGTTAGACGTATTGCACATACTCTATCATATACACATTTTCAATATGATATTCTCGAAGAAGCATATGAAAAAGAATTTGGCTTAACTCGAAAAGAAAGAATGAAAAAAATGTGCTTAGAAGAAGTGATAGATGAAATATTTGTTGTCCATTATGATCTCTTCTTAGATATTTGTAAACAACTTGATATTGATCAAGAATATCCAGGGGATCAATATATAGCATTAAAAAACAAAATTGAAAAAGGTTACTCGTCATTACACGAATTGTTATACAAAGAACTCGTTCAAAAAGGATAAAGAGAGTCGGAAGAAC
>CAMTOK010000068.1 GCA_947074115.1 uncultured Erysipelotrichaceae bacterium
GTTTGTTTCTACTTCTAAAGAATAGTGTGTTGCTGTTATGGAGTTTTTCCTGTGTGTGTTTGTATTTTTTATACACA
The DNA here is from genome assembly GCA_947074115.1 of uncultured Erysipelotrichaceae bacterium. Taxonomy (GTDB): domain Bacteria; phylum Bacillota_I; class Bacilli_A; order Erysipelotrichales; family Coprobacillaceae; genus CAMTOK01. The sequence goes on from CAMTOK010000068.1 coordinate 78, forward strand.
CTATTCTTGAGACACTCTTATCTTATCGAATAATAAATGGGAAATAAAGAGAATACTGTGACATTTCGTTGTTTTAATTTGTTTATCTTTTCTTTTTGCGTCAAAGGGTGTCAATAATCCGACAAAAATGATAAAACATGTCGAAAATAAAAGAGTCGTCAAATTCATGTCGAAGATGTGAACAATATGTGCATAACTTGTGCACTATGTATGAATATGTCAACAACTGTCGAATATTTGTCGACAAGTGTAATGATTTATATTTGTAATAACACTAAAATAGAAGTAGATAATTTACTAGGAGGGGACAATATGAACATATCTATATGCCATCATAAAGAAGATTATTTGGAACACATCTGTGATAAAGTCACAAGCTTCTATTCATCAGCTGATGAATTTTATGATATAAATTTATGTAGCACAAGTCATGATCTATTTGTTGAAGCAAAGAAAAAACATATTCACTTAGCAATTATTGAAATGTCTATGGAATTCAATAGAGGTATTGAAATAGCTAAGGAATTAAAAGAAATGTATCCACAATGTTTTATTATATTTACGGGAGAAAAAATAATAAGACAAGAAGAAGTGATCACTATGGGTGAGAGATATTATATCACTTTACCATTACTCACTAAAAAGTTTAATTATTTATTAGATTTAATCCATGAAGAATATACATTATTAGATTTATCATTTAAATTTAAAGTTGATCGTATGACTTCTATGGAAATGAAACTGTCAGATATCAAATTCTATCAAAGTAATGGGACAACTATTGAGATTTGTACTCAAGACAGTAATTATTTTGTATCAAAAACATCATTTGAAGATATTAGAAAACATCTTCAATATAAAGCATTCTTACCTGTTAATCACTCTACAGTGATCAATATGGAAGATATAGACTTTATTACAAATAAACAAATTATCTTAAAAACAAGGGAAGTGTTCTCTATTCCTTATAAGAAAAAAGAACAAGTCTTAAAACAGTATTATGCTTATCAAAGGGAAAGAGGGATTTTAGGTGCAGACACTCGCTATTTATAGTCCAGAGAACAAAAATATAAAACAAGTTATTCATAAATATATTCAAAAAGAGAATTTAAAGATTGAAGTTTATAACTTTAATGATCCTTTTGAATTTGTTGCTAAACATCATGAATTGATTTTTGATATGGTATATATCCATATTGATAATCAATACTCTTCATTCTTAGGGGAAAGAATGAGAGATTATAATCCTTATACAATTATCAATTATTTAACAAAAGATGATGATGAATTAGACAGTCGTTTTAGTTTCTATGCTTATCAATATCTAGATCATCATGCTGGTGAAGAGTCTATTATTGAATCATTTGAAAAAACATTAGAAAAGTATGTCTTAGATCATAAACTCATCGCATTACAAACAGATCAAGGTTATAGAACAATTCCTTCTCGTGATATTATTTCTATACATACAAAACAAAACAAATCATATATCACCACAAAGGATGAAATCTTATCTTCTAAAACAACATCAACAGAAAGAACAGTGAGAAAGTTATTAAAACAAGGCTTTATTCGTTGTATACAACACCGTATTATTAATCCTTATTATATGAAGAGATTAGTAGGAAACAGAGCTTATATGCTTAATAATGAAGTTTATATGGTAAGTGATGCTGCTAAAAAAGGAAGAGAAACAATAATGAAAAAGGAATTCTCAATTGGACATTAAGAATTCCTTTTTATTTGATTGTTGATTAGTATATCAAGTGTAACACAAGAGTCAATTTTATTGACCTTGTATTCCATTTTACCATCATAATATTTAACCAATTGTTTTATTTTTTTAATTCCAAAGCCATGATTCATTGAATCATCTTTAGATGTATGTGTGAACTGAACAAGTTCTGGTTGAAAAACATTATTTGTTATTGAAATATATAAGAAGTTATTAATAGTGACCATATAAATAGATAAATCTTTCGTGCCTTGAGTAATTATAGATAAGGCATCAATGGCGTTATCTAAAGCAGTTCCTATAATCATCGCAAGATCAGATAATTCAATCATACCAAAATTGATAATACCAGATCGCTTTTGGAAAGTGATCTCGTTTTCTTTTATCCTTTTCATCTTAGAATGAATAACTGTATCTATTGTTGGTTCACCAAAATAGATAATCTCTTTTAAGCATTGGACTTCATCCAAATGGGCTTCTAAGTAGCGTCGACAATCATCGTAGTGACCACTGTCTATATAACCTAACATGATTGAATATGTATTGTTTATATCATGTCTGATTCGTCTTGTTTCTTGAGCCATGCTATACACTTCACCCATATATTGTTTCTCTAATATAAGTGCTTGTCTTGTTGCTTCTAATGTTGTTTTTTGTTTTTCTTGATAACTTTGAAATATTATTGTTAATAACGTAACAGCTACCAATATAATTGTCGTAAAGTAGAAAATACGTCCTACGTATTTAAAGTAAAAGATCTGATGATTAAATCTATAAACAATAATTGCGTAGTTGATCACAACAAACACTAACATAAACTTTAAATAATTATAGTTCACTTTATATTTAAGATGACTTAAGTAAACTGTAACAAGTGTAAAGATGAGAAACCTTAAGATAATGACATAAAGGAGTATATCTAAATAAAATAATTGTGTTTTCACATATATTAAATTTAAACCAAATAACCACTCAATTAAGAGTATGGTAGCCATTCTTAAAACAAATTCAAATAAACCTAATCCTAAGCTAGAAACAAAGATATAAGAAAGGGTTCCTATTTTGTTTTTAAACAGTTCATAAAAGATCACTATAATTAAGGCATAATTCACATAAAGAAGTGTTGGTTGACAAACGGTAAAGAGAAATAAGAATAAAATCTCTATAAGAGATTTAAAAGTCAGGTGAAACGCTTGTTTTTTTCTTGTCGCAATATAAAATTCGATAATACACACATCGAGAGTACAGGCAAATAATATAATAAGAATTCTAGGTAAACTGATCACTAAGATAGGCTCCTAATATAGTTGATATATTTCTCTTCGAAACTTGTTTTACGAAGACGAGATATATCAAGTAATTCGTCATTATATAATGTTAAGGTACATTTGCTGTAGAATTTAATTTTACGTAAGTTGACTGTTAAGGTTTTATTGATCACAACAAAACCAAATTCATCAAAATCAGTTAATTTAAATTCACTCTTTCGATTGGTGCCACTATATGTTTCTGTATCAGTATGAATAAAAAACTCTTTATATGCTATTTCAACATAATTGATTTCATTAACAGATAAACAAGTTAATCCATTGTATGTATAGAAAGGAATTTTCCTTTCTAAATTAAAGATTGTATGACTTGCTCTTTCTAATTCAGAAAGCAATAATGTTTCATTAATTGGTTTGGTTAAATATTGAAAAGCACCGACTTCAAATCCATCGAATATGTATTGTTCATAAGAACTCATTAAAATAATAATTGTATTCATCTTAATGTTCTTTAAACGATTGACATAATCAATTCCTAAATCAGCTTTGAAGACAATGTCTAAAAATATCAAATCAAATGGTTGATTGATATGTGCCTCTAAAAGCTCACTTGGCTTTGTAAATTTATGAATATTAACTAATAAAGATTTAGCAGTAAAAAACTGATCTACACGTTCATAAACAAAGTTTAAATAGTAGTCATCATCATCGCAAATAGCTATCTTCATAAGTCGACTCCTTTCGACAATATAATTTCTATTATTATATCATAAAATTTTACAATTTTCTAAAAACTATCTTAAAATGGTAAAAATAATACACTATTTACCTTATTTTAAATATCAAAATGAACTTATAATAACAAAGTGATACCTTTTAACGGTTTTAATAATGGTTTTAAACATATCAATTGTATTTAATCTTTTGTATAATAGATAAAAGGATGTGAAAATATGAAATTATTACTTAGTGAAACAATAGAAGGACAAGACTATCTTTTTGACTTGTACTACATAATTGTCGATGAAAGAGAGGTAGGGACTCTTGTCTATAGGCATGCTGGTGAGGAAGATGTGTATTATGAAGGACATATTGGTTACCACATTGATGAAGAGTACAGAGGGAACAACTATGCCTATCAAGCCTGTCTCTTATTTCAAGACATCATGCCATGTTCATCATGTATTATAACGTGTTCTCCTGATAATACCGCATCACTAAAAACAATAGAAAAACTAGGATGCGAATATATAGAAACATGCCCTATCCCACCATCACATAAGAAGAAATTCACACCAAATGAAACAATAAAACGTCGTTACTTATTAAAAAAGAAAGGAGACTGTCTATGAAATTTGTCCATGTCGCAGATCTACACATCGGAAGATCATTACATCAACATTCACTTATTGACTACCAAAGAGAAGCATTATTTCAATTATTAGATTATATGAAACAAGAGGATATCAAACACCTCGTCATTGCAGGTGATGTTTATGATCGCTTTGTCCCCTCTCAAGAAGCAGTCACGTTATTAGATGATTTCTTTGCAAGAGCACTTAGAGAAGATCATATAGAAATATATCTCATTAGTGGAAACCATGATAGTGCAGAACGCCTTGCTTTTGGTAAACGTCTATTTGAAAAGAATGGTTTATATATTGAAACAGAATTAAAGAAAGACATGATGTTTATAGAAAAAGATCAAACACGCTTTTATCTTCTTCCTTTCTTTAAACCTTCTGCTGTTCGTATGTGTTTTGATATAGATATGCCTAAAACTTATCAAGAAGCCATGGAGTATTATCTAAAACAACAAAATATAGATCCAAACTATAAAAACATACTCATCACTCACCAATTCATTGGTGGTAATGCCTTAAAGAGTGATTCAGAAATGCCTTTATCAGTAGGTGGTACAGAAATCATTGATCCTCGTTTATTTGATCAATTTGATTATGTTGCTTTAGGGCATTTACATGCCCCACAAAGCTTACTAAGAGAAACCATCCGTTATAGTGGATCACTTATGTGTTATTCCTTTGATGAAGTGAATCAACACAAATCAATCACTATTGTTGATACAGACGATATGTCAGTATCAACACACGAACTCAGTCCAACAATTCATATCCGTAAATACAAAGGTTTATTTAAAGACTTTATGGAACCTGATTATATAAAGAATCATCATGATTTATTGGCTTTTGAATTAGAAGACAAAACAATCGTCCCCCACGCTATAGAACAATTAAGAGTGATGTATCCCCATCTCTTACAATTAACATATCCTCATTTAATGGGAGCCTTTGAACAAAGACATTATACAAAAGAGAGAATAGAACAAAATGACTTCTTTGATATGTATCAATCATTTTATCAAGATTGTACAAATCTTGAATTAAATGATCAACAATTAGAAATCATTAAATCATTATTTGAAAAGGTTGGTGAAGACAATGAAAATTAAAACATTAACATTATCAGCTTTTTCAACTTATGTTGAAAAAACTGTTGTTCATTTTGATGAATTAGAAGACCACGGTTTATATTTAATAAGTGGACCAACAGGATCAGGTAAAACAACACTCTTTGATGCGATAGCGTTTGCCCTATATGGACAAACGAGTGGTTCAATAAGAACAAGCCAACAATTACGAAGTGACTTTGCCGAGGCAAGTGATGAAACGTATGTAGAACTTGTCTTTGAAGTTCACGGTGTGATGTATACTTTATATCGCTCTCCTACTTATGTCCGTGCAGGCTACAAAACCGCAAAACAAGCACAAGCAATCTTGACTATCGGAGATCAAATCATCGAAGGTGTGAAAGAAGTGAATGCTAAAATCAATGAAATCTTAGGTGTTGATGTATCACAATTTAAACAAATTGTGATGATAGCTCAAGGTGAATTTACAAAGTTAATTCACGCATCAAGTGAAGACCGTGAAAAAGTCTTAAGACATTTATTTCATAGTGAATCTTTAGTCACATTTGAAAATCTATTAAAAGAAAAAACAAAGGAACAAAAAGATCAATTTGAATCAATTCAAAGACAATTAAATACGCGATTCTCTATGTTAAAGTTTAATGACGATTTTCATATTGATAAACAAACAGGATTCTTAAAGCATTATATTGATGAGGCTAAAGAAGAAAATAATAAAATCTTAGAGAACTATCAGTTAGAACATAAGAATTATAAAGATATCACTTATTTATCAACTCAGGCTTATGAATTATATATGTTAAAATCAAATCAACAACAAGATCTCAAAACATTACAAGATTTAAAACAAAAGAAAGAGGTATTAAACTTAAAAGAGAATGAATATAAAGATAAGAAAGAACTGATTCAGTATCTTGATATTATTCATGAACAAACACCATTAATAAGAGATTATATCTCTTTAAAGAAAGAGTTAAGTGAATTACTCACTTCACAAAAGAACAATAAAGATAAATTAGAAAATCATTTACCTCTTTATCTAACGGCAAAAGAAAATCATGAATCATTACCACAACTAAAAGAAAGACATAATGAATTGATCAGATTAATTGCTGAAGGTGAAACACAAGTTAAAAAGAGAAAACAAGCAAATGCATTAAAAGAAGAGTTAACTCTTCTTAATAAACGTTATCAAGAGAATAATGATGAACGTCTTCATAGAAAGGAACAATTAGATAAACTTCAAACACGTTTAGAACGTGATGAAATGAGTTTATTAGAATATCCAATCTTAAAACAAGAGAAAATCAAAGATGAAGAAGAGTTTGATGCATTTAAGAATAGAAAAAATATGATTCATGATATGAGTGAATTGTATGATGATAAACAGAAATTACAAGATCATTATTATGATCGTTTAGAGAAATACAAATCAATAGATACCGTATTCCAAAGTATGAGACAAGACTATCAACATCAAGATTATTTGTTTAAAAACCAACAAGTTGGTTTAATTGCCTCAACATTAGAAACAAATATGCCCTGCCCTGTCTGTGGATCTAAAGAACATCCTTCACCAGCAACATTAGTAGAAGATGTATTATCCATACATGAATTAGAATTGCTTTCTCAAGAAGTAAAGATTCAAGAAGAGAAAAAGGATGAAGCTTTTGAAGCAACAAAAAGAGCGAAAGAGAAAATAGATGCTCATCAAATCCGTTTAGATCTCTTAAAGGAACAACTTCATATAGAAGGAGAATTAACTAAGGAAGTATTTATGTCATTACTCAGTGAAATGAGTCAAATGACAAAACAAAGACAAGCAACATATCACAAAAGAGAAGAAACATTAACTTATCTTGAAAGACTGTCTTCAAGTGTTGAGAAAGATAAGGTAACGATTAAGGTCTGTGAAAATAAAATTGCTTTACTTGAAAAAGATGCACAACAATTAAGTGTTGATCTAGAAGTGAAGAATAAAGAAGTGTCTATGTTAACAACTTATGAAGATTCTATTGATGATAACGCTCTTGCGTTATTAAAGAAAGAAAGAACTGATAATGATTACAATCAAAATCATATAGAGAAGCATTTTGGTTTAATGACTCAAGAGAAATTAAGGTTAGAACAAAATGAAAAACATTATCAAGATCAGTTCAATCAAAAAAATGAAATCTATAAAGATAAAGAAAAAGAGTATTTAGAGATGATTGATCATCATTTTGAATCTGAATCATTCTTTAAACAATGTACAAGTCGTATTAAAGAAAGACAATCATTAATGAATGATTATCAAGCGTATGTTCATCAATTAGAAGTATTAAGTGAACGTATAAAGGAATATGAAGAGAAATGTGTTGGTATTATAGAAGAAGATTTATCTCTTTATAATCAAAAGTATTTAGAGTATAAAACAAAACAAGAAGAAACATTATCTAAAACTCAACAATTAAAGACGGTTTATGATCAACATGTAGAGATTATTAAACAGCTAGAACATGATTATAAAAAAGGAGAAAAGATTTTAGAATCTTATACACTTTATCTTGATCTCTATAATCAAACATCTGGTAAGAATACATCGAAACTCTCTTTTGAAAGATATGTTTTAGCATTCTATTTTGAACATATCTTAGAGTTTGCGAATATAGAGTTAATGAAAATGAGTCAAGGACGTTATGAATTAAAGAGAAAGCTTGAAGGTAAAGGTAACAAACAACAAGGTTTAGATTTAAGTGTTCTTGATTATGAAACAGGGGTATGCCGTGATATTCAATCCTTATCAGGAGGTGAATCTTTCCAAGCTGCCTTATCACTTGCATTAGGATTATCTTCTATGATTCAAAGTTATGTAGGAGGTATTGAACTCAATACATTATTTATTGATGAAGGATTTGGTTCACTTGATAGTGAATCATTACAAATTGCTTTATCTGTATTAATGGATTTAAGAGATGATTCTAAAACAATAGGTATTATTTCTCATGTCAGTGAACTTAAAGAAAGAATTGATGCGAAAATAGTAGTGGATAAGGGCACAAAAGGAAGTGTACTGCATATAGAACATGG
>CAMTOK010000069.1 GCA_947074115.1 uncultured Erysipelotrichaceae bacterium
CAGGAAGAAATGTTTATAAGAATATAAAAAATGCAATTAACTATTTGTTATCTGGAAACTTAGCAGGGATCATTTGTGTCTTAACTGCATCTCTTTTATTACTCCCTACCCCTTTCTTTCCGGTTCACTTATTATTTATGAATTTAATTACTGATTCCTTACCTGCAATCGCTATAGGTATGGAAAAGAGTCGTGATGATGTTTTATTAGAAAAACCAAGAAAAGCACATCAGGCTTTATTAAACAAAGCATCGATGTTGAACTTGGGATATGAAGGTGCTCTCATTGCATTAGCGACGATGTGTGCCTACCTTATGGGATTAAATAAAGATCCTCTAGTGGCTTCAACTATGGCTTTTGCGACAATCTGTTTAGCAAGATTGTTACATGGCTTTAATTGCCGTAGTCAAGATCCCCTTTCAAAGATTGGACTTTTCAGCAATGTATGGAGTATACTCGCTTTCTTAGTTGGATTTGTCTTACTCCATATCATTCTACTTGTTCCATTTATGCATTCACTTTTCTTAATACAACCATTAACACTTATACAATTTGTTGGTATTTACGCCTTTGCGCTCATTCCAACACTCGCTATACAAGCAAGAAAATCTGTAAGTCAAAAGACATTGGATTAAACCAATGTCTTTTTTGCATTTAAAGCTTCTATTGTATTTGCTACTGCTTTCATATTCATACCAATATGATCAGCATGCGTACACGGACTTGTATGTGCCGTTAAAATGACATTATCACCAAGATCGTGTAAAGGTGATGCAGTGCAAGGTTCAACTTCAAAAACATCTGTTGCACATCCTGCAATTGTTTTGTTCTTAACTGCATCAGCCAAATCATCTATATTCATAACACCACCACGAGCAATATTAATAAAATATGCTGTTGGTTTCATTTTTTCAAACATCTCTTTATTAGCGTAATGGTATGTTTCTTCTCTTAAAGGAACAGTGATTACAACATAATCACTTTCTCTCAGTAATGTGTTTTCATTAACAATATGAACGCCACCATCAACGATTTCCCCCTCATCATCATGATGACTTGTTGCCAAAACTTGCATACCAAACGCAAGAGCACGTTTCGAGATTTCTTTTCCAATACCACCGTATCCGATAATCCCTAATTTTCTCGTTCTAACACCAAACTGATCTTCTCTAAGCCACAATCCCTCTTTTAACTGTTGACTCTGTAAATCAACACGACGTCCAAAATACATAATGTATCCAAACGTTTGTTCAGCAACTGAAGCTTCTACCATACCTAAAGTTCTTGTAAATGTAATACCAAGTTCTTCACACGCATCAACATCTATTGAATCGTAACCAATCCCTCTTCTTGAAACAACTTTTAGTTTTGGTAATCTTTCTAATAAAGAACGACGTATAGGCTCAATACCTACTATAATTGCATCTGCTTCTTTTATACATTCATAAATCTCTTCTTCACTCATTGTTAATGCATTTTCATAATACTCAACATCACATCCTTGATGTCTTAAATACTCTAAACTTTTCTCGTCATATTGACGAGCAGTAACAACAACTTTCATTTTATTTTCCCCCTTATAAATTAATAATGAAAGAGATCATCGGTAAGGTCACTAAAGATAATAATGTTGTGACAAAAACCAATTGAGATGCAAACAAGACATCTTGATCATATTTTTGAGCTAACATTGCTGCTGTACTTCCTGCAGGCATTGCTGTTAGTAAAACAGAGACACCGATCACAAGTGGATCGACATGACATAATTTTAAGATCAATAGAGTCATGAGTGGAATAATAATTAAACGAATAGCACTAAAGTATAAAACGACTTTATTAAATACATTACCCCATTCCACATCACTTAATATTGCACCTATAATAAACATACTTATGGCTGTATTACATCCACCTATTGCAGAAATCGTTGTTGATAAGAAAGATGGAATTTGATAACCCATACTTAATATTGCCATAAAGACAATACCTACATATACAGCGATAATACATGGATGTGTTAGTACTGTTTTCATTGCATCTTTTTTATTCGTTGTTGTAAACAACGATAACCCACTCGTCCACATAAATATTCTTAATGGAATTAATGCAATTGAACAATACAATAAACCTGTCGTTCCATAAACACTTGAAACAATAGGCATCCCCATAAATCCTGCATTTGATACGATTGTTGCATATTTCATAACAATTGCTTGATTGTGAGGAAATTTGTTATACAAAAATCTATTGATCACGTTATATGAGATTTGAATAATAAATGATATAAACAGTATTAATGCTGTATCTTTTAATATATCTATTGTCATTTCCATAGAAAATGACTTCACAATGGTACATGGTAAGATCCAAAAGATCATTATATCCGTTAATTGACGTCTTGTTTCTTTAGAAACCATCCCCTTTTTCGCAAAGTAGAAACCACTTGCGACGATAATAAAAATCTCTAATTGTAAATTAATAATTTCCAATAGTACCCCCCCTATTATTAAGAATGATACACCAATTTTTATATTATATCAATAGATATTTATTAAAGTGATAAATTATTATCTATATACATAAAAAAAGAAGTTGAGTCAACTTCTTCTTAAATCTTTAAACTTGGTTCACGTTTTACACCACGACCGATAATTCTATATACTTTTCCTGTTTTATCAGCAATGCTGATAAAAGTAATACGATAATGCTTATATCCACTATGATCATAATCAACTCTCGCATCAATAATATGTTCACCAGGTTGTCGTGTTAATTGACAAAAGAGTGGATATAGACGATCTCGTTCATCTGGATGAACATAAGAGGCATTAAAGAATTCTTTTAAATAATTCTCTCTTTCTATCGTTGTGATTGTGTGGTCATCATGAGTGATAAAGACGCTTACAAGATCACTTTGAGGGATATACTCACATAAGACACTTCCTCTTTCTAAGGTCGCAAATTGATTAAGTATATCATCTCTTTTATGAAGGTTTCTAATCGCATCACTGTTATTTTTATTAAGATCAATATCATTTAATTTATTTATAAATAAACTTGCTTCTTCAGGTCTTCCAAAGTAATACCCTTGGATTATATGACAACCAATTTCACACAACACTTTGTATTGATCTTCATGTTCTACCCCTTCAGCAACAACTTGTATCCCTAATCCCTTTAACGTTTTCACAATACCTTCTATTAATGCATAACTTCTTAAATTATCACTAATATGATCAATTAATCCCTTATCTAATTTAACGACATCAACTGTATGTTCTGCTAAGAAGGCTAGTGATGCATATTCACTCGCAAAATCATCCATAGAGATTGTAAATCCATATTCATGTAATTCATTAATGATATCGACGATATGATTTTGTTCATCTATTAAAACTGATTCAGTGATTTCTATTTCAATCTCTTGAGGCAAGACATCATACTTATTAACAATTGATATGATGTCTTGTGCTAAAGTACGAGTAATAAAGCTTTTTCTAGAGAAGTTAATAGATATTGGGACAATGTTTAAACCTTCTTTTTTCCATAATTGAATATATTCACATGTTCTTTCTAACATATATAAATCTAACTGTTTGATAAATCCATTTTGTTCAAATATCGGTATAAAATCATTAGGATATATCATTTTATCTTCAGAAGAATCATACCATCTCACCAACGCTTCTCCACCAGATAAGCTTTGAGTATGAGAATAATACTTTGGTTGTATATACACTTGGAACTCTTTATTATTTAAAGCATCTTCCATTTTTAATTCTATATCTCTTAACCTAAGAACGGTATCTTTTACTCTTTCATCATAATCATAAATGATTTGAGTATTCCCATCTTTTTTTGCAAAATTATGAGCGTTACTCACACGTCCATAGATCATATCCATATCGTTTTCACCAGGTTCTATAACATACAATCCGATATGATAATGGATATCCAACCCAGTTAACTTATACATACTAATTTTCATTTGACTTAATCGATCATAATCAAATCCAATATGATCGTGATAATCATAAAATGATACAAACAAATCATTCGCAACTCTCGCAACAAGATCATGTTCATACACACATGTTTTAAGTAATGTTTTTGACATATACTTAAGGATACTATCTCCATATTTGTTACCATAATTGTCATTGATATATCTAAATTCTTTTATATCTCCAAGCATCATACAGAATTTCTTTTCTGGATTTTCATCTAAAATTGATTGAACAACTTTTTTAAATTTCTTAACATTCATTAATCCTGTTAACTCATCATAATAAGCAACTTTATTTAATAATTCTGTTTTTGTACGTGTATCTTTAACATATAAAATAATGATAATAATAAATAATGTTAATATAAATGCTGAAATAACATAAACACTTGATTCTACTAAGTTTAAATGTGTATTTATAAATGAACTTTCTATACTTGTACACATGAGCCAATCATTAATGCCTAATGGTTCAATATAAGCATTATAATCAGTACCATTAATTTCATATTTAAAGGAAATTTTCTTACCTTCAGACAAACCGTTCAGTAAATCTTCTTCACTTATATCTAATAAATTATATCCTAATCCATTATGTATAGGTTCTCCATATTGCCCAACATCAAAGTGCAATGAATTTTGATCACTGACAAGAACATGTCCTCGAGAATCTAAAAGATATGAACACCCTTCTCCTTGAAATATTGGTAACAATATATTTTGGAATTCACTTAAGGAGTACGTTCCTCCTAAAATCCCAACAACCTCTTCATTATTATTGATATATATTGGAGTTGCGATCGTAAAGATATAATTATTTCCAACTTGTGATATAGCGGGTTCAGAAATAATCGTATTTCCTAATAGAACATCCGAAAGATAAGACCTATGCGCTACACTTATCTCTTGTCCTAATGATGTAATCGCATCACCATGAACATTAGAAAGAAACATTGTACTAAAGCCTGTATTTTTTTCTACTTCTAATAACATGGGAAGATATCTTTCAAGCCATTCTTCTTCATCAGGCGTTTGTTGAAAGATTAACGCTATATTCTTTATTGTTGCAAGTTCTGATTCCATTTCCTGTTGTAAGGCTTGAATCTGTTGAACCGAGACTTCTTCCATCGTTCCATAGATCATTGATGTTAATTTATTTTCTAAAAAGTTATTATAAGCAATAATCGCTAGTGCAAGAATAAAAAAACTAAGGAGTGTATAGATAATATAATTTATATTATTCTTAATCTTTTTCATATTCTCTCCTAACTTTTACCATTTGTAAATTCTATCGTTTAATTCATAATTATAACAAACCGACATGATATTACAATAATTTTATCATATTTTCCTTATTTCTATTCATAACATTATACATAACATAATAAAAAGATCCTTATGGATCTTTTATCTTACTCTTTTTCTACAATAACACTTGTTCCATTAAAGACAACACCAATCATATCCTTAGAAAATTGAATATAATCAATATCAATCCCAATGAGTGCATTTCCACCAGCAATAATAGATTTAATGATAGCTTTTGTTTGAGCTGCTTCCCTTGCTTCTTGCATTGAATCATCATAAAGTGTTGATGAAATCTTGTTAGTATCAGCAAAATCAGCGTTGACTGAACCTAAGAACCCAGTCCCTATTAAAACTTCTCCTGTGACAATACCTTTGTATTCAATAATTTTATAGCCTTCAAAGCGATCTGCAGTTGTTAATAAATAATGACTGATCTTTTCTCTATATTCACCATTATTGACTTTGTCTTGTATTTGTTTTGCTTTTAACTTTTGGCCATTCTTTTCAATTCTTTTGATTAATCTATTTTCTTTTTGATTATACCAGTCATTGATTCCATCAATGACATCTTGAGGAAATGAATGTTCGTTCATTTCTTTTAATACATCTGTTTGATTCCCTTTTAATTCTTCAATCGTGATAAATCGTATTGGTGTTTTTAATTGTTTGACTTTATCATAACAATCACTACAAATAGCTATACTTTCAAATTCATATAACGAACGTCCAAATCCCCCCATTTTTGTACCACAAACTGGACATTTTGTTTTTTCAACCATAATATCACTCCTTTTTCTTTATTATACCATATCCTGTTATTTTATATAAAGATAAAAAAAGAATGGTTAACCCATTCTTAATATGCTTTTGCGAAGAAGACTAAATGTTTTGCATCTTTTCCACAGATTGGACACGTACCACTAACAGTTGCACTTTGATCAATACAACGAGATGTTGCTGATGTGTCTTCTTTAATTTTAACTTCACATTCTTCGTTTCCACACCAATTCATTTTTACGTATCCACCTTTTGTTTCTAATACGTTTTTAAATTCATCATATGTTTCTACTTTTGTAATATTATCATTTCTAAATGCTAATGCTTTTTGATACATTTCTTCATGGATATCATCTAACATTGTTGAAATTGATTGTGGTAAATCATCATTAATATCAACTGTTAATTTTTCACCATTATGACGTTTAGCAACAACACATTGTCCATTTTCTAAATCACGAGGTCCAACTTCGATACGTAATGGAATACCACGCATTTCTGCTTCTGAGAATTTCCATCCTGGTGATTTATCACTTGCATCAACTTTAACTCTAATTCCTTGTGCTTTAAGGCTTGCTGCAATTTCATCAGCTTTATCTAATACACCAGGTTTTTGTTGTTGAATTGGAATGATCATAACTTGTGTTGGAGCCACTCTTGGTGGTAAAACAAGTCCATTATCATCACCATGAACCATAATAATAGCCCCTAATAAACGTGTTGAAACACCCCAAGATGTTTGATGAACATGTTTCTGTTTGTTATCTTTATCTAAGAACTTGATATCGAATGCTTTCGCAAACCCATCTCCAAAATAATGAGATGTTCCTGATTGTAAAGCTTTTCCATCATGCATTAATGCTTCGATTGTATATGTTTCTTCTGCCCCAGCAAATTTTTCTCTTTCAGTCTTTTTACCTGTGACCATTGGAATCGCTAATAAGTCTTTAGCAGTTGATTCATAAATATCAAGCATTTGCATTGTTTCAGCTCTTGCTTCTTCTTCAGTCGCATGAATTGTATGACCTTCTTGCCATAAGAATTCACTTCCTCTTAAGAATGGTCTTGTTGTTTTTTCCCAACGAACCACACTACACCATTGATTATATAACTTAGGTAAATCTCTATATGAATTCACAATTTTAGCGTAGTGTTCACAGAATAACGTTTCAGATGTTGGTCTAATGATCAAATCCTCTTCTAATGTGTCTACTCCACCTTTTGTGACAACCGCACATTCAGGCGCAAATCCTTCAACATGATCTGCTTCTTTCTTAAGTAAAGATTCGGGGATCAACATCGGCATATAGACATTCTCATGTCCTGTTTCTTTAAATCTCTTATCCATGAATGCTTGAATCATTTCCCATAGAGCGTAACCATACGGTCTATAAATAATAAATCCTTTCACACTTGAATAATCCATTAATTCAGCTTTTCTGCATACGTCTGTATACCATTGTGCAAAGTCAACATCTCTAGATGTAATTGCATCATTTTTTACTTTTTGATTTGCCATATCTAAATCCCTATCCTTTCATATTTACTTAATAATTATACCCAAATTCTAAGAAAAATCAATTCATAATCATGTTAATCCTTATCTATGTCATAAGAATACCTCTAACCCCTATTGCTTTTAGAGAATAAGAAAAGAAGTAATGCAAGCATTACCTCTTATCCATACTATTCTTCTCTTCTTTTGTAACCAAATACGATTCCAAATAATGAGATAATCGCAGTAAAGATAAAGAATGATAAGTTCATTGAATCAGAAGTTTCAACAACCGGTGTTTTAACTGGTTGATCTTCATCTTCATCATCGTCATCTTCCATACCTAAAGTGATAGTCACTTCAAGTTCGTCAGAATCACGACCTAATTCTTCTCCATCAACGACGATTAATGCAACGTTGACAACATCTTCAACTTCAAAATCATTTAAAGCAGTTGTGATTGTATAAGTGATACTTTGTCCACTTAATAAACCACTAACTTCCCAAACAAT
>CAMTOK010000070.1 GCA_947074115.1 uncultured Erysipelotrichaceae bacterium
AACTATATTACCCATAGTGTCCTCCTATATATATAAAATTTCTTATATATTATCGGTATATTTCGCCATTATATTCATTTTTTTTAAGAGTTATAAAAGATTAAGAATTTTTTCATAAATTTTGTTACTCGATAAACCATATTTTTCAAATAATTCTTCAGCATCACCAGATTCTCCAAATGAATCTTCTATGCCTATCCTATGCACTGGACACATATTATTTGGATTCATTGATTCAAGGACAGCAGATCCTAATCCTCCAATTATTGAATGTTCTTCTAAAGTGAAAATGCATTTTGTCTTTTCAATAGATTCCTGTAACATATGATGGTCTAATGGTTTTAGCGTATGGAAATTAATGACCCTTGCATTAATTCCTTGTAATTCCAATAAATGAGATACCTCCAATGCTATAAAAACCATCAGACCAGTAGCTATAATAGTGATATCTGTCCCCTCTTTTAACAGTACACCTTTTCCAATTTGAAATTGATAACCTTCTGTATTTATAATTGGTGAAGGTAAGCGACTAAATCTGAGATAAACTGGTCCTTCATATTCATATGCTGCTTTTACCGCTGCTTTCGCTTCAATGTCATCAGCAGGATTAATAACAACCATACCCGGTATCGTTCTCATTAATGCAATATCCTCATTACATTGGTGCGTTGCACCATCGGGCCCAACAGAGATTCCGGCATGTGTAGCTGCAATTTTTACATTGAGATGTGGATAAGCAACGGAATTACGAATTTGTTCATATGCTCGGCCTGCTGCAAACATAGCAAACGTACTGACAAAAGGTATTTTTCCTGTTGTTGATAATCCAGCTGCTACACCAATCATATTAGCTTCAGCTATACCACAATTAATGTGTCGTTTAGGAAATTCTTTTCTAAATAGACATGTCTTTGTAGCCACAGATAAATCAGCATCTAATACAACTACATTTTTTGCTTCATGCCCAAGAGAGACTAAAGCTTGTCCATAACTTTCACGAGTTGCTATTTTTGCCATAGTAATGCCTCCTCTTGTAATTCTTGAATAGCTAATGACAATTGTTGATCATTAGGGGCAGTTCCGTGCCATGATAATTGATCTTCCATAAAAGATACACCTTTCCCTTTTACTGTATTAGCAATGACAACTGTTGGTACACCTTTATTTTGTCTCGCTTGTTTAAATGCATTTCTTATTGATGTAAAACAATGACCATCAATTTCTATAACATTGCATCGAAACGATTTAAACTTTTCTTCAATAGGATAAGGTGAATTAACATCCTGTATTGTTCCATCAATTTGTAAGTTATTATTGTCAACAATTATTACTAAATTATCTAAGTGGTTATTACCTGCAAACATCGTTGCTTCCCACACTTGACCTTCTTCTAACTCGCCATCACCTAATATTGTATAGACTCTATTTTCTTTATTATCAAGTTTAAATGATAATGCCATCCCTACCGCTGCTGATATTCCCTGACCAAGTGAACCAGTAGACATATCAACTCCTGGAGTATGTTTCATTTCAGGATGCCCCTGTAAGAATCCACCCAATTTTCTTAAATTTTGTAATTCACCTGGTTTGAAATATCCTCTATTTGCTAGAACAGAATAAAGAGCTGGTGCTGCATGACCTTTTGATAAAACAAAACGATCTCTTAATAAATCATTAGGATTGAAAGGGTTGATTAACATTTCTTCAAAATATAAATAGGTTAATATATCAGTTATTGATAAAGAACCCCCAGGATGTCCTGACCCTGCTTTATGAATCGATTTAATAATATCTTGTCTAATTTTATTAGACATTAAAGCTAATTCACTATTTTCCATCATTTATTCCCCAAAAACAGCTCTATAATCTTTTTGAAATTTTTCAATTCCCTGATCTGTTAAGGGATGTTTCATCATTTGTTCAATAACTGAATATGGAACAGTTGCCAAATCCGCTCCAGCTTTAGCACATTCAATAACATGAGTTGCATTCCGTACACTAGCTGAAATGATTTTCGCATCAATATTATGAATTTTAAAGATTGTTGAAATATCCTTTATTAAATCAATTCCATTCATTGAAATATCGTCTAATCTTCCTACAAATGGTGAAACATATGTCGCCCCAGCTCTTGCTGCTAAAATTGCTTGGGGAACATTGAAGATTAATGTCAAGTTTGTTTTAATTCCTTCACTACTCAATACTTTACAAGCTTTTAAACCTTCAGTAGTTGTTGGTAGTTTAACAACCATATTTTTGTGTAATTGAGCAATCTTTCTCCCCTCTTCGATCATACCTTGTGCATCAATCGTTGTTGCTTTAACTTCCCCGCTAATAGCACCATCAACTAAAGATGCTATTTCAAGAATAACCTCTTCAAATACTCTTCCTTCTTTTGCAATAATAGAAGGATTTGTGGTTACACCACAAATCACTCCCATATCATTTGCTTTTTTAATCTCATCTATATTCGCTGTATCTAAGAAAAATTTCATATTATATCCCCCTATTCATTATCAAATGTTTGTTTTATTTTCTTAATAATAGCTTCTGATTTCTTCATAATTTCAGAAACCCCAACTCTTAAAACTTTTTTTCCTTTGAAACGATCCTCATTTTGAATAAGGATATCATTAGATAAAATGACACATACAGCAGCATCAATATCTTCGCGAGATAATTCGTTTTCAATACCTGCGCCACCTTGTGTTTCAATTTTGACATCTACATTATATTTTTGACCAGCCAATTGTAATGCCTCTGCAGCCATATATGTGTGAGCGACTCCAGACGGACATGCTGTTACCCCAACAACTTTCATCATATATCCTCCTCTATAATTGTTCAAAATCCAAATCAAATTCTTCTGATACTGTACTTAAATCTTCATTATTATATTTTGGTTTTAATATCCCCATCAAAACCGCAACAACGATTGCACCACATATTACTGAAATTAAATAACCCAGTTTTCCCTCAACAACAGGTAACACAATCAACCCTCCCCAAGGGGCATGATTTAAACACCCAAATAGAAATGCCATAATATTTCCCACTACGGATCCTACTACAAGTGAGGGAATGACTCTTACTGGATCTGCTGTAGCAAATGGTATTGCTCCCTCAGTTATTCCAACGCATCCCATTAAGATACTCGCTTTTCCTGAATCTCTTTCTGCAGGTGAGAATTTTTTAGGGAACAATAATGTTGCTAATCCTAATCCGAGTGGTGGAACGCAAATAGCGACTCCAACACCTCCCATTAAATAAGGCAAAGTATTCACCTGTGTTTGTGCAAAAGTACACGCTACTTTATTAATAGGACCTCCCATATCAAAGGCAGTCATTGCTCCTAAAATCCCACCAAGCGGCACTTTAGCTGCACCAGACATATTATTTAACCATTCTGTTAGGAATGTCATAACACCTGCTATCGGATATCCTATGAAGAACACCATAGCTATACCAACCACCAATGTTCCAACCAATGGATAAATAAAGATAGTGCCTATAGTTCTATACTCACTTCTTAATTTGATTTTCTTTAAATAATAAACTGTATATCCAGCAATAAATCCAGCGACAATGCCGCCTAAAAATCCTGCTCCAACTTCATTAGCAAGATAGGCACCAATGAATCCAGGAGCGATCCCTGGTTTATCAGAGATACTATATGCAATATAACCTCCAAGTGCTGGAATAAATAATGCTAAACCGGCTGCACCAATTTGATTTAAACCCGCTAACCAACCACTTTCTGGCACAGCAGCTTCACCGCTTAACATAACTGACATTGCAAATAAGATACCACCAGCAACAACAAAAGGTATCATAAATGAAGTTCCCGTCATAAGATGTTGTTTCATATGACTGACAATATTTTTATTATTCATACTCTTATCCCCTTATATTATTATTGTTGTATTAATTAACTCTAAAACTGACGCTTTATCTCCATGCTGTATTAAATTTCTAAATTGTTCATGCATTAACATTCTCGATAGTTTGGCTAATATTTGTAGATGAACATTATTTTCATTATCATTATTTACTGCAATCATAATAATTGTTTTTACTTTTTCATCTTCATTATTTGACCAGCAAATTTCATTCTTAAGCCTAGCTATACATAATCCTGTGGAGTCTACACCATCACTTCGCCCATGAGGTAATCCAATATGATGTCCAATAAATGTAGCAAAAATGGCTTCTCTTTCTAGGACATCTTTTAAATAAGATTCTTTACTGATTAAATATCCTTCATTTTCTAATACATCAACCATTTGATGTATAGCCTCATTTTTATCTTTAATATTTAAATCTATAATACAAGCTTTATTTAAAAGTGTTTTCACTCTTAACCTCCTCTTCACATTTGTGTATGACACTAATAACTTCATACTCATTCTCGCAGATCAACAATTCTTCAAGCAAATGTGTTTTCTTTATCATTCGCATTAGTTGAACAATTGCTGGTATATGCTCTTTATTATCTTTACTAGCTAAACAGAATATAATATTTACTTTTTTTCTTCCAAAGACTACGGCTTCTCTTGTTATGATTAAACTCATACTACTTATCAACTGATTTGGTTTCTTTGCTCCATGCAATAAAGCAAACTCATTATCAGTTACTGAATAAAATCCTGATTCTTTTATTCCGTCTATAATATCTTGAGCATATTGCGAATCAGTTGCACCTATTTTACTTAGGATATCTACAGAATCAAAAATCGACTCTTTCCAATTCTCATATTTATCAACAATTTTAATACATTCATATCCAATAAGATCAGTCAGCTTATATTTAGATTCTGGTATATTAACATCTATATAACCTAGTTCTTTCTTAATAACTTCTAATGTTCTTTTTTTATCCTCAGTTGATAGAAAATTCAAATTTTTCTCTATATTTATATAATTTGATAAAACATTCTTTTTATTAATCCCTAATCTCTCAATAGCAATATGATCTTCATAAGAAAATACTGTATTAACAACTGCACAAGGAATTTTTAATGGAAGCTTAATGTGGCTTGTCATAATAACAACATCGACTTCTTGCCAATTTTTATAATGCTCAACCTCATAGCCTGGAATGCTATCAACGATATACATCTGATATTCATTTCTTAAAGTATCTTTTAATAATGTAGTCGCACCATATCCTCTCCCACAAATAATAAGAACTTTTTTATAATCATTTATTCTTAATCTTTGAAGACTCCCAATGAAATGAATAGCTAAACAAACCATTTCATCTGAATCAATTGAGTTTAACTTCTCAATATTTGCGATTGATTTTTTGATATTGTCTAATACATAATAATATTGGTCAGGTATTAAATTTGAATTTTGTGAATGCATTGTTATATGATTTTTATTTCTTTCTAATAATGGTGCCATATGGTTGAGTAAACCCTTCACTAGAATTGTATCGTTTCTAAATTGACACCCTATTTCATTTGACATATCATCGATTAAATTAAAAACCAATTCTTCAGTCATTATCAAATCAAGATTTATATTAATTTCATCATATTTGTTTGTAAAATTGAGATAATTTGAAATAAGATTTTTTTGCTCAACGCTAAGCTTTATACCTATAATATCTTCTAAATCATTTATAAACCCAATCTCAAGATCAAAGTGGGAATCAATCTCTGGTAGTGAATAATCATTTATGATATACCATACTGTTGTGAGTATGTTAGCGACATACCACTCGTAAGAAGAATCACTAAATGTCCAATGCATCGTATGAATTTGCCTATTGATGAGTTTATAAACATGATCTATATTTAAATTATGAAAAGCTTTTTGTAATAATAAGAAAACATTATATTCAAAAGTATTATATTCATTTTGTTTTTTTCCTAATAAATATATATATTTTTTCAAAACGTTTATACGAACTGTATAACTTAAGTTATCTGTATCAGACAATTGAAAATGTTTATCATAAACCAATTTAATATTGTAGGGAGAAAAAGATTTACTAATAATATCTAAATCATTTTGAATTGATCTTCTTGTCACCTGAAACAGTTCGCATAATTTTCTTATATTCAAGTTTGTAATATCAAAGAGAATATTTAATTGTATAAACCTTACTCTTTCATCCTGGGTAAATATAAACTCTCGATCTTCAAGTAATACACTTAAATCTAAATTGTTTGGTACTATTAATTTACCTTTAGAGTGTTTTTCGATTAAAGGAAGATTTTTAATTGATAACTCATTATTAATGCATTCAACATCATATCGAATAATCCTTTCTGAGAGATCTAATGATTTACAAATTGATTTATAATTTGTTGCTTTAACCTCATCTAGTAATTCAATAATTTTATGCATTCTAGCACTTATCATAATTCTTCCTCCTCATGTTATAAATTACATATATTATAACACACTTAAAATTATAAACTTGATCTGATTTTTGTTGTTAATCCTTCTAAATTAAAACATCTTACATGTTTTTGCATTTCTTCTTTTAACTTTTCAATCACAAATCTATTTCCATTAATTTTTAAAGAAGATAAGTTTTCATTTAATCTATTAATTTCATTAGCCACATCAGGATCAGAGTAAGTGTAGTGTCCACATAATTCTGTAATTGTAATTTGAGTTTTTTTATCCAAATTAGATAAATCTGACATATCAACTTCATCTGTTAACCACTTTTTCCATTTCATTGAATGTACAGATTTATATGTTATAACCGTTTCTAAGTTTGACATTTCACTTAGCATACCATTTCTATAGAATTCTTTTTCTACTTCTATTAATTCTAACAATGCCATTGTTTCAATTGTTCCAAATGCTGGAGCGACATTCATAGCAGTAATATTTAATGGTAAATGCGATAAAAGTTTAGCTTCACTTAAATAATCACCATTATGCTCTTTTAACCCCACCCCATACTTAGTGGAAATACTACTTAATTCTAATGAATTTTTAAAACTGAATTCTCCTACATTTTTTGTTAATCTTGTTAACGTTCCAGTTTGTCCAACAATAAATATTGGCATTGGTAGATCATGAGCAATTAAATAATCCTTCAATTTAATGATAAAGTTTTCATATTTGTCCATCGAAGTCAAACCACCACTTGTTTCTTCAGTTCCAACTTCATACGCAATTTCGCGAGTAATTTTATATTCTTTTTTAACACTTTCACAGTACTCAATTAATTCAACTGTTCTGTCAAATACAGTATCAATATCAACAACCTTGCAATATTCATCAGGATCTTTTGTTGGATCAATATGCAATAAATCAAATCCGTTTAAGATATCTTCTTTATATGATTGTTTAGCCAATTCCATTGCCTTCTCTACAGACAAATGATCCATTCTCTCTTTATCTCTTTGCCATGGTCCACCATGATCTCTACAAATGTAGTATTCATTATCAAAATTGATTTCATCAGCGATTTCCTTTATTTTATCAACAAATAATTTTTGATCACTATTAAATACATACCCTCCCCCTAATTCATATGAATCAACTTGATTACGGCTAGCAATATACATAATGGGGAAATCTTTTTCCTTAGAGATTTCTAATGATGCTCTCAAGAAATTTTCTGACATAGGACCAATTCCTAATAATGTGAATTTTTCTTCTTTTGAATTAATAACGTATTTCACAGCTTCATTAATATTAACTTTCTTTTTCATAATTTTCCTCCTTAAATTGTTTATTAATCTTGTCGACTTGATTAATTAGATGAGAATACTCTATCTATACCTAGATAATAATGCATATCATAAATTTCAAAAAGATATAAATAATGTAAAAATAAATTACAATTAATTCACTCAATGTGTTACAAATTTAAGTTGTAAATTAAAAAAGGAGAATAAAGTTTATT
>CAMTOK010000071.1 GCA_947074115.1 uncultured Erysipelotrichaceae bacterium
AACAAGCAAAACACAAGAAACAACTGCAATGCTTGATAAACTTAAAGATCAAGGGTTCTATTATTCTACAATTGCAGGTATTACTGTATCTGTTAACGATATTCAGGTTCCTCAAAGTAAGTATTCTTTATTTGAAGAAGCTGATGAAAAACTTGAAATCATCAAAAAGTTATATAGAAAAGGTAAATATACTGAAGAAGAAAGAAAGAATGCAGTCGTTAAACTTTGGGAAGCTGTTAAAAATGAAGTCCAAGACGTTGTTAAAGTTGAGTTCGAAGCTGATGTTAAAAACCCAATCTTCATCATGTCTGATTCTGGAGCCCGTGGTAACATTTCAAACTTTACGCAGCTAGTTGGTATGCGTGGTCTGATGTCAAATCCAAAAGGGGAAACAATCGAACTTCCTATCAAATCTTCGTTTAGAGAAGGTTTAACAGCATCTGAGTTCTTTATCTCTACCCATGGTGCACGTAAAGGTTCTACCGATACTGCCTTAAAAACAGCCGATTCAGGATACTTAACACGTCGTCTTGTTGACGTTGCGCAAGAAGTTATCATTACTGAAGATGACTGTGGTACAGACAGAGGATTTAAAGTAACAGAATTATATAACACTTCAGACAACTCTGAAATCGTTCCATTATATGACCGTTTAGTTGGTCGTTACAGCTTAAAAGACATTGTACATCCAGTTACTGGAGAAATTATTGTTAAAGCTGCTGATTTAATGGATGAAACAATCTCAAAAGAAATCGTTGATGCGGGAATCCAAGAAGTTGAAATTCGTTCAGTGTTTGGATGTAAAGCTAAAGGTGGAATTTGTAGAAAATGTTACGGACGTAACTTAGCTACTGGAGACGAAGTTCTTGAAGGTGAAGCAATTGGTATTATGGCTGCACAGTCAATCGGAGAACCAGGTACTCAGTTAACAATGCGTACGTTCCACATGGGTGGGGTTGCCGGTGGTGCCGATATCACTCAAGGGTTACCTCGTATTCAAGAGTTATTTGAAGCAAGAAATCCAAAAGCAAAATCTATTATTTCTGAAATCG
Source organism: uncultured Erysipelotrichaceae bacterium (assembly GCA_947074115.1). GTDB lineage: Bacteria > Bacillota_I > Bacilli_A > Erysipelotrichales > Coprobacillaceae > CAMTOK01. The sequence continues at coordinate 1,053 of CAMTOK010000071.1, forward strand.
AAGGAGAAGTTATTCAAGTATTGGATAACGGAGGTCGTTCAGAAGTTATCGTTTCTAATGATTTAGAAACAAAAAGTTATTTAGCTCCTTATGGTGCAAAACTAAGAGTTACTGTTGGTAGTCAAGTCTATGTCGGTTCAAAAATCACTGAAGGGTCAATCGATCCTAAAGAATTATTAGCTGTCGCAGATGTTGAAACAGTTGAAAACTATATACTAAAAGAAGTTCAAAAGGTTTACCGTTTACAAGGTATCGCTATTTCTGATAAACATATCGAAGTTATCGTACGTCAAATGTTAAGAAAAATTAGAATCGTTGAAGGTGGAGACACTGGTGCATTACCAGGAACACACGTTAACGTTGAAAGATTTACTGAATTAAACAAAGACGTATTAAGAGATATGAAACGTCCTGCAGTTGGTCGTCCAATATTACTTGGGATCACTAAGGCATCTCTTGAAACTGAGTCATTCTTATCAGCAGCATCATTCCAGGAAACAACTAAAATCTTAACTGATGCAGCAATCCGTGGTAAAGTTGATGAACTTTCAGGGTTAAAAGAAAATGTTATCATCGGTAAATTATTACCGGCTGGTACAGGTTTAAGAGGACCTCTTAAATCAGAAGAAACTTTAGCAAGAGAAGCAGAAGAAGCACGCCAAACTAAAGAATTAGAAATGGCAGAACGCTTTGAGATTGAAATCTCTGATGACGATCTAAGATTACTTGCTAATGAAGAAGAATTTTCATTCTTTAATGAATAGAGAACATTAATTTGTTCTCTTTTTTTATTTTTTTATTGACAAATTTAACGCTCTCTCCTATAATGATTTACGGTACTCGTTTGTGAGTGCATTTATTCTGATAAAAAATGAAACACCCGGAATTGTGTGTTAATAAAAGGAAAGGAGAAATAAAATGCCTACAATTAATCAATTAGTCAGAAAAGGACGTAGTGAGAAAACAACTAAATCAAAATCACCAGCGTTAAATAGAGGATATAACTCATTGTTAAAAAAACCAACTAACTTGAGCGCACCTCAAAAACGTGGAGTTTGTACTCGTGTTGCCACTATGACACCTAAGAAACCTAACTCGGCTTTACGTAAATATGCCCGTGTTCGTTTATCAAATGGTATGGAAGTTACAGCTTATATCCCTGGGATTGGTCATAACTTACAAGAACATAGTGTTGTTTTAATCCGTGGAGGACGTGTAAAAGACTTACCTGGGGTTCGTTACCATATTATCCGTGGTACAATGGACTGTGCTGGAGTTAAAGATCGTATGCAAGGTCGCTCTCGTTATGGAGCTAAAAGACCTAAAAAATAAAAGATAGGAGGAAAATCTAATGCCTAGAAAAGGACAAGTAGCAAAAAGAGACGTATTACCTGATCCAATTTATAATTCAAAGGTAATCACTAAATTAATTAATAACATAATGCTTGATGGTAAAAAAGGTGTTGCTCAAAACATCTTATATGATGCATTCCAAAAAGTTGAAGCTAAAACTGGAACACCAGCAATGGAAGTTTTCGATAAAGCTTTAAATAACATCATGCCTGTACTTGAATTAAAAGTAAGACGTGTTGGGGGAGCTAACTATCAAGTTCCTGTTGAAGTTACACCTGAAAGAAGAATGACTTTAGGGTTAAGATGGTTAACTAACTACTCTCGTTTAAGAAATGAGAAAAACATGGTTGATCGTTTAGCAAATGAAATCGTTGATGCATCAAACGGAACTGGGGCTTCTGTGAAAAAGAAAGAAGACACTCATAAAATGGCTGAAGCTAATAAAGCATTCGCACATTTCCGTTGGTAATATAAAGAAATTCATTGAAAGGAGAAAAATATGGCTCGTGAATTTTCGTTAGAAAAAACTCGTAATATAGGTATCATGGCTCATATCGATGCTGGTAAAACAACAACGACTGAACGTGTACTTTATTACACTGGAAAGATTCATAAAATCGGTGAAACACATGATGGTGCTTCACAAATGGACTGGATGGAACAAGAGCAAGAACGTGGGATTACAATCACTTCTGCAGCAACAACTGCACAGTGGAAAGGTCACCGTGTTAATATCATTGATACACCAGGCCATGTAGACTTCACTGTTGAAGTTGAACGTTCATTACGTGTACTTGATGGTGCTGTAACAGTATTAGACTCAAAAGCAGGGGTAGAACCTCAAACTGAGACTGTATGGCGTCAAGCAACAACTTATGGAGTTCCTCGTATTGTATTCTGTAACAAAATGGATGCAACTGGAGCAGACTTCATTATGTCTTTAGAATCAATGAGTAAAAGATTAGATGCTAATGCAGTAGCTATTCAATTACCAATCGGTGCTGAAGATCAATTCGAAGGGTTAATTGACCTTATTGAAATGAAAGCAATCTATAACAAAGATGATAAAGGTGAAGAACAAGAATTCAGAGATATTCCTGCTGATTTAGTTCCTTTAGCAAATGAATATAGAGCAAAATTACTAGATAAAGCTTCATCATTTGATGATGAATTAATGATGAAAGTTTTAGAAGAAGAAGAAGTTACTGTTGAAGAACTTAAAGCTGCTATCCGTAAAGGTGTATTAGCTGTTGAATTATTCCCTGTTATTTGTGGTTCTGCTTACAAAAACAAAGGTGTTCAACAAATGTTAGATGCTGTAATTGATTTCTTACCAGCTCCAACTGACATCCCATCAATTAAAGGTGAAGATGAAGATGGAAATGAAATTGAAAGACATGCAAGTGATGAAGAACCATTCTCAGCATTAGCTTTCAAAATTATGACTGACCCATTCGTAGGAAAGTTAACTTTCTTCCGTGTGTATTCAGGAACAATTGAATCAGGTTCTTATGTTTTAAATGCAACTAAGGACAAAAAAGAAAGACTTGGTCGTATTCTTCAAATGCACGCTAACACGCGTAAAGAAATCGATATCGTATATGCTGGAGACATCGCTGCAGCTGTTGGTTTTAAAAACACAACAACTGGAGATACTATTTGTGACGAAAAAGATTTCGTTATCTTAGAAAAAATGGAATTCCCAGAACCAGTTATCGAATTAGCAATTGAACCAAAAACGAAACAAGATCAAGATAAGTTAGGTATCGCTTTATCTAAATTAGCTGAAGAAGATCCAACTTTCAAAACAATGACAAATCCTGAAACTGGAGATACTATTATCGCTGGTATGGGTGAGTTACACTTAGACGTAATCGTTGACCGTTTAAAGAGAGAATTTAAAGTTGAAGCGAACGTAGGTGCACCTCAAGTTGCTTATAGAGAAACAATCAAATCAAGCGCTGAGTGTGAAGGTAAATTCGTTAAACAATCTGGTGGTCGTGGACAATACGGGCACGTATGGATTAAATTCGAACCAAACGAAGGAAAAGGTTACGAATTCGTTGACGCTGTTGTTGGTGGATCTGTACCAAGAGAATACATTAACTCAGTAAGAGTTGGTGTTGAAGATGCATTAGCAAAAGGTATGATTGCTGGATATCCAGTATTAGATATTAAAGCAACATTATTCGACGGTTCTTACCATGATGTCGATTCTTCAGAAATGGCTTACAAAGTTGCTGCAAGTTTAGCATTAAAAACTGCAGGTAAAAAATGTGATCCTGTAATCTTAGAACCAATCATGGCAGTTGAAGTAATTGCACCTTCTGAATATTTAGGAAGCGTTATGGGAGATGTTTCTTCTAGACGTGGAATGATTGAAGGGCAAGAAGAAAGAGGAAATGCTATCGTTGTTCAAGCAAGTGTACCGTTATCAGAAATGTTCGGTTATGCTACTGACTTAAGATCATTTACTCAAGGTCGTGGTAACTACACTATGATCTTCGATCGTTATGAACCAGTTCCAAAATCAATTAAAGAAGAAATCATTAAGAAAAATGGTGGAAACAACTAATAACAAGTTGAAAAACATTGCATTTTAGGAACAAATCATTTAGAATGTATTTGTGAATTTTAAAGAAAAACTATATAGGAGGAAGCTATAATGGCTAAAGAAAAATTTGACCGCTCAAAAGCGCATGTTAATATCGGAACAATTGGTCACGTTGACCATGGTAAAACAACTTTAACTGCAGCTATCACTACAGTTTTATCTAAAGATGGTAAAGCTCAAGCTATGGATTACGCTGCAATCGATGCTGCTCCAGAAGAAAAAGAACGTGGAATCACTATCAACACTGCACACGTTGAATATCAAACTGAAGCTCGTCACTACGCACACGTAGACTGTCCAGGTCATGCTGACTACATCAAAAACATGATCACTGGTGCTGCACAAATGGATGGAGCTATCTTAGTAGTTGCTGCTACAGATGGTCCTATGCCACAAACAAGAGAACATATCTTATTATCTCGTCAAGTAGGTGTACCTTACATCATCGTATTCTTAAACAAATGTGATATGGTTGATGACGAAGAGTTAATCGAATTAGTTGAAATGGAAGTAAGAGAATTACTTAGCGAATATGAATTCCCAGGTGATGATACTCCAGTAATCAAAGGTTCAGCTTTAAGAGCATTAGAAGGAGATCCTCAATGGGTTCCAGCTATTAATGAATTAATGGAAGCTGTAGATTCTTATATCCCAACTCCAACTCGTGACACTGACAAACCATTCTTAATGCCAGTTGAAGACGTATTCACTATCACTGGACGTGGAACAGTTGCTACAGGTAGAGTTGAACGTGGTCAATTAAACTTAAATGACCAAATCGAAATTATCGGTATTACTGATACTAAAACAACAGTTGCTACAGGAATCGAAATGTTCCGTAAATTATTAGATTACGCAGAAGCAGGAGATAACGTAGGGGTTTTATTAAGAGGTGTCAACAGAGAAGAAATTCAACGTGGACAAGTTTTAGCTAAACCTGGATCAGTGCATCCACACAAAAAATTCAAATGTCAAGTGTATATCTTATCTAAAGAAGAAGGTGGACGTCATACTCCATTCTTCGGAAACTACAGACCTCAATTCTACTTCAGAACTACTGACGTTACTGGAGTTATCGAATTACCAGAAGGTGTAGAAATGGTTATGCCAGGTGACAACGTTGAATTAGTTGTTGAGTTAATTGCTCCAATCGCTATCGAAAACGGTACTAAATTCTCTATCCGTGAAGGTGGAAGAACTGTTGGTGCTGGAAACGTTTCAGAAGTTATTCAATAAAATAAACTCATAAAAAGGTATCTTTGATACCTTTTTTTTCATATAATGAGGATACAAATTAAAATATGTGGAGGAAATGTATGAAGAAATTCTTTTTATTTGATATAGATGGAACATTGATAGATTGTAATGAAGGTGTATTTTCAATCCCTAACGAAACTAGAGAATGCTTAAATCAACTTAAGGAAAAAGGTCATTCGGTGTTTTTAGCAACAGGCCGTTGTAAATGCTTCATATTAGACGGTGTTATAGATTACCCATTCGATGGCTATGTTACATGTAATGGCGCTTACGTTGAATATAATGAGGAAAAAATATATAAGTGTGTCGTTTCTCAAGAAGCATTAGAAAAGACACATGAATATTGTAAACAAAATAATTTAGCGTATTATTTTGAATCAAATGAAAACATCTATGTTTTAAATAAAGCAAATCCAATGCACATTCAATTTAAGGAAAACTGGGGGATGAAAGACTCAATAGTCGTTGATGAATTTGATATCAACACAATAGAAACTTATATAGGAATGATTGTGTTAGAACGTGAAGATCAAATTGCTTCATTATATGAAACGTTATCAGATTATTTCTTTATTCAACGCCACCAGCAAGGATTATCTTTTGATTTAACAATAAAGCATGAATCAAAAGCAAAAGGAATAAAGGCCTTATTAGATACAGTAGGAGCAACACGGAATGATGCAGTTGCATTTGGTGATGGTAATAACGATATAGAAATGATTGAATATGTCGGTTTAGGTATAGCAATGGGAAATGCAGTGAAACCGCTTAAAGATATTGCGGACTATATTACTACAAATATCAACGAAAACGGTATCAAAAATGCACTTGAATATTTTAACTTTATTGATTCATAATAAGAATGTTCAAGTTATCATTGAAAAATGGTAAAGAATTTGTTAAAATAAGGTCACAGATATAGTCTGGAATTCGCTTATCAAAAGGAGAAATCAAAATGGATGAACAAGAACAAATCGTTATCAACCTTATCGTAAACAGCGGTAGCGCTCGTAGCTCTGCTATTGAAGCAATTCAATATGCTAAAGCAGGAGATATGGATAAGGCAGAAGAATCTTTACAAAATGCTAAAGAAACAGTAAATGAAGCACATCATGCTCAAACTGAATTAATTCAAGCAGAAATCAGAGGAGAAAAAGCTCCATTAAACTTATTAATGGTTCATGCTCAAGATCACTTAATGACTGCATTAGTTGTTATTGATTTAGCTCAAGAATTTATCGATTTATACAAAAAAGTAGGTTAATGTATAGTCACTAACTCCCGTATCGGGAGTTTTTTATTTGTTTAATGGGATAAGTCACTTTAAAACAATTTTCGATCTTTTTTTCAATTTTCTATTGACTCTTTAATTAATAAATGATATTATAACTAAGCACTCGACGAGAGAGACGCCAGTCACTCAAGAAGAGAGC
>CAMTOK010000072.1 GCA_947074115.1 uncultured Erysipelotrichaceae bacterium
GAAACTCCATTGTGTTTTATTTATCTAATGACATCTTCAGTTTCCTTATCAAATAAATGATATCTTGATGTATCGATAGCGAATGTTACAGTATCTCCTTGTTGAGACGTTGTTCTAGGATCGACTTTTGCAGTCACCTTAGTATCTCCGATATTGAAATATAGGTAAACTTCAGCACCTAAAGTTTCATAGATATCAATTTTAGATTCAAATGATGATTCAGGATGTTTTTGTACGAAACTTTCTTTATCGTAAATATCTTCAGGACGTAGACCTAAGACAACATGTTTTCCAACATAACGTCCATCTAATAGAGATTTTTCTCTTAATGGATCAACCTTAATAAGTAAACCATTAGGTAATTCTAACTTAACACCTTCATTTGTAAGTGTGACTTTACAGTCAATAAAATTCATCTGTGGTGATCCAATAAATCCAGCGACAAATAAGTTATTTGGTTGATTATATAAGTTTTGTGGTGAATCAATTTGTTGAATAATACCATCTTTTAAAACAACGATTCTTGTACCAAGTGTCATTGCTTCAGTTTGATCATGTGTAACATAAATGAATGTTGTTCCTAACTTTTGATGAAGTTCTGAAATCATAACACGCATTTGTACACGCAATTTAGCATCTAAGTTACTTAATGGTTCATCCATTAAGAAGACGCGTGGATTTCTAACAATTGCACGTCCCATAGCGACACGTTGTCTTTGACCACCTGATAATGCTTTTGGTTTTCTATCTAATAATTTCTCAATTCCAAGTAAGCTCGCTGCTTCCATTACTTTTTTATCAATAATTTCAGCATCAACTTTTGCGATTTTTAAAGCGAATGCCATATTATCGTATACGCTCATATGTGGATAAAGTGCATAGTTTTGGAATACCATTGCGATATCTCTATCCTTTGGTTCAATATCGTTACAAATATCTTCACCTATAGTTAACGTTCCCCCACTAATGTCTTCAAGTCCAGCGATCATTCTTAAAACGGTTGACTTTCCACAACCTGAAGGACCAACGAAAATGATAAATTCCTTATCTTCTATATCTAAATTAAAGTCTTTAACAGCTTCAAAGCCGTTTGGGTATTTTTTATAAATATGTTCTAATGATAAACCTGCCATAAGATATCTCTCCTTTATACTTAAATTTTATCATGTTAACTACGTATCAAATATATAAAGGATTTTTGATAAATATCAAAAATCCATTATTTTGTTATCATCATATAAACATCGAGAAGTTCTGCAACAGACCATGCTTGATTTATAGCTCCTCTAGGCATATGTGGATAATCTCCTTCAAAAATTTCAGAAACACCATTTATGCAGCCATCATATAAAGAATTAATAAGTGGTTGTATTTTTAATAGTGCTTCAGTTTTATTGTTATAAATTCTTAAATATGATCTTATATATGGTCCAATAAGATGTGACCATGTACATCCTTGATGGTAAGCGAGATCTCTTTGTTTTTGATTTCCTCGTTGTTGTCCAATATAGTTTTTATCACGAGGTGAAAGTGTTCTTATACCTTTTGGTGTATATAAATCCTGTTCAATAGTTTCAAAGATTATTTGTGATTGTTTTTTTGAGATGGCACTAAAAGGTAAAGATAATGCATAGTATTGATTTGGTCTTATTGAAGTGTCGTAAGGATCAACGACATCGTAGAGATACCCACCTTCTTTATAGAAGAATTTTTTCCTAAATGATTTTGCACAACGTTTTGATAATAATGAATATTTAGATTCATCTTCGCCATAACGGCATGCAAAATCCTCCATAATCTTTAATGAGTTATACCACAATGCATTGATTTCTACAGGTTTACCATGACGAGGTGTAATAGCGATTCCATCTAATCTTACATCCATCCATGTGATTTGATCTTGTTTACTTCCAGCGTGAAGTAAGAAATCATCGCACATGTGTATATCAAATGATGTTCCTTTAATATACCAAAGAATAATAGATTTTAATTGATCGTAAATATTTTGGAATATAAATTCATAGTCATTTGTAAATTGTGCATATTCATATGCAGCGTTGATTAACCATAGTGATGCATCAACTGTGTTATAGATTGGAACATTATCTTCCTCTTGATAGGTATTAACAACAAGCCCATTAAGAATTGATTTTGAATACAGTAACAGGATTTCTCTAGCTTCTACATAACGTTGTGTTCGTAAGAAAAGCCCCTTAAAGGCGATTAATGTATCACGGCCCCAATCACTGAACCATGGATATCCAGCAATAACACTTAAACCATGAGGGTGATCACGTTGAACAATAAATTGGTCTGCAGTTTGAATCAATTGAGCAATAATATCGTTTTTACCCTTATAGAGTGATTGCAACCTTATTGTATCAGCATCGATTAGAGTCTTCATATCGGGTAATGATTGTTGTCCGAGTTCACATGTGAACTCGAGTATAAGTTCTTGATAAGGTTCTATATCAATACTAAGATGACAAGGTGAATAATTAGTTACAGTAGAAGTTTGACACCTCATTTCTTCAATGGGGAGTTTTAATGTTTCATATTTTTCATCTTTAGTAAAATAGCCGTGGCTAGATCGTAAATATATTTGTACCTGTTTATCAACATCAGGGATGATCAAACAGCGGTTTTTGTATGGTGTTGTAAAGAATTGAGGTGAGTTGTCATGCGTTATATCGTGATGAGTTCGATAATTTATAAAAGGATGGAGATCAAACGACATTTTATGCTTGCCCGCTACCAAACAATATTGAACACAAATGGCACTTTTGTGTTGAGGCATATGAATAATTTTTTTTATCGAAAGGTCGTCTATTTGATATACATAAGTGACAGTACTGCCAATATGCACCTCTTTCAATATGTCGGTATTATCAAAGCATTTTTGTTCATTTTGAAAGCATGTTAACTGAAATTTATGATTATTATATTTGACCGTTTCAACAATATGAGATAAGACAGTTTTTCGCTTAACTGGTGAGCAAAGAGATGCCACGAATAAAGCATGATATCTATTTGTTGGAGCACCGATCAGTGATAATGAACTATAACCCCCTAGGCCATTCGTTAATAACCACTCTCTGTCTAAACCCTGATTGTATGTTTGGAAGAATTCTTGGTCAAATATTTTCTGCACTTTTCTCACCTCATGTTTAACTATATGGGAGTATTTAAAAATAACAATACGATAATAGAAAAGTGATATGTATTTAAAGATTATGACATGTTTATCGTAAACCTAAGTGTTATAATATAAAATAAGGGGGGATTGCGAATGCAAAGCCAATATGTTGAATACAGCTTTGAAAGAGACATCAAGGTAGGTGAAAAAATATTTAGAAATTGTTTATTAACTTTAACAATCATTTTTGCCTTATTAAGCTTTATTGTGATCTTTATGTTTCCAATCGCAATGTTCTTTGGAACATTGACGTATTATTATAATAAATCACTTAAATCTGAATACGAGTATATACTCGTTGATAATGAACTTATGGTCGATAAAATTATTGCTAATCAAAAGAGAAAGAAAGTCAAAATGTTAGACCTCAATTACTTAGATTATATGAGTAATGATGAAAAAGTTATTATGGATAAATATAAAGGAAAACCAATGAAAATTATTCGTTTTTCCTCAAAAAGTAATAAAGATGAAGAATATGCATTGATTATTAAGCGTGGTGAATTGTATAATTGTTATATTATACAATGTAATGAAGAATTGTTAAGTGCATTAAAAAGTAAACATATGAGACAAATGAATTTAGTTTGAGGGGTGAAATCATGTACAAGGTTCTTGTAGCAGATGATGAAAAAATAGGGAGACAAGGGGTTCAATTTTTATTAAGGCAGATGGATGTTGAACTTGATATTTATGAAGCAAAAAATGGGAAACAAGCTTTTGAGATGATTCGAAATGAACATTTCGATATTTTATTAACGGATATAAAAATGCCATTTATGGATGGCATTGAATTAATACAAGAAACAATAAAATTACAACCACAAATTAAAATAGCGATTTTTAGTGGTTATAGTGATTTTGAATATGCGAAATCTGCATTATCATTAGGTGTATCTGAGTATATATTAAAACCAGTTAACCCTGAAGAGTTTAAAAATGCAGTTTTAAAAATTGTAAAAGAAATTGATCAATATCATGAAGATATTCAAACTTCTCATAAACAAGATCAAATAGCACAAGAGCATATATTATTTCAATTGGTTAATGGAAAGAATACAAAACATATTAGTAAAAATAATAGTGAAATTATGATTGATCAGTATCACTATCTCATGTTAATAGAATTTGATGATAACTTTTATGAGAAAGCTGATGATTTTAATATATGTTTAAAATCAATACTCAGTCTTCATTTTGATTATTTAAATCTTAATTTACAACAGTCCATGTTGTTTATTAAAAATGATCATGTTAATAGTATTCAAACAATATGTAAAGAAATCTATAATGCAATTCAAGTAAAATATAATAAACATTGTTATATAGCAGTAAGTGAAAGATTTGAAGATAATAAGGAACTTCCTAGTAAATCGAGGATATTAGAGGAATTACTAGATGTTAAGTATTATCATCCGGATACGCACATTTATGTGGAAAACGAAGAGGAAGTCGGTATTTCTTCATTTGAAGATGTCGAAGAATTAGGTAAAAAAGTTAAATTAGATATAAAAATGAAAGATATAGCAGCATTAAAACATCATTTTAATGAATTCTATTCTTACTATCAAAGCCAAGGTGATTTCTCTAATGATTATGTTAAGTTTATGTTTTCAGGTATGATCAAAGATATTCATGGTGCATTAGTTAATACCAATGAAAAAGAACTAGATAAACTTATTGTTAAGTTCTATAGAGCAAGTGATTTTAAATCGTTATCTAAAATCATGAATGAATTCGTTGTTTTATTAGATGATGAGTTTAAGCAAAATGATACTTTATCTCACAAAGAGATTGAAACAGTCATAAGATATATTTACAATCATTACAACCTTGATTTAAGCGTGGATTCCTTAGCTGATTTAGTTTGTTTAGCACCAAGTTACTTATCACACATATTTAAGAAAGAAACTGGGGAAAATTTAGGGAAATTTATAAAACGAGTAAGAATGGAAAATGCGAAAGATATGCTAGAAAAAACTCATGAAAAAATAGTGAGTATCGCGGTGGCGTGTGGATATTCAAACGTATCATACTTCTGTCAAAGTTTTAGAGAATTTTATGGTATAAGCCCACAAAAATTCAGGAACCAGGGAGAATAGTATGATTAATAATATGATGCAGAAATTAAAAGATATGAAAATGAGATATAAGCTGATGTTGATCTATTTTTGCATCGGCTTTTTTCCTTTATTAATACTAGGTGTATATTGTTTTAGTGTTATGAGTGATTTGATGTTGCAACAAGAAAGAGAAAGTTCTTTAAATTATGTAAATCAAATTATGAATTCATTAGAAAGTAATGTTGTTGTTTATGATAATCTTTCAGATTACATATCATATGATGAAAATGTCGCTAACGCTATTTCTTATAATTACACTTCTAAATATGAATTATATAAAACAATTGTATCAACAATTGATCCTGTATTAACTTCAGTTCAATACTTCCATACAAGTATTAATGAAGTGACTATTTATGCAAGGGAAGATATTGTATCTCATGATACAACATTTGCCCCGATAACAGATATACAGAATGAATCATGGTATGAACTCGCTATTAATAATAATAGACCAGTTTGGATTGTCGAGGATGACGAGGTTATTAGTGTTAGAAAGATGCCAGTATTAGACCGCAAGGGGATGGTCGGTATTTTGTGTATAAGAATTGATTATGACCAAATGTTTGAAGCATTTAATAACAATACAACAAAGAACTATGGGCTATTTATTGCGGATAGAAATGGTAAATTATTATATGAGAAACAAAATTATGAAAACAGTAATCAAAATGAATGGTTAGAATTTGAAGAGTTCTTACAAGTTAAAGATACAAATAAATATACTGTAGTTGAAAAAACATTGGATTCAACAGGTTGGGATATATATTATTACCGTCATGCGTCTCTAATGTATAGCACTTTAAAACCAGTAGGATTTTTAGTTGCATTAATAGTTGTGTTATGTGTATTAGGTTCAGCAATAGCGTTAATGTCAACATCACAATTCCTAGTGGGGCGTATAGAAAAATTACAACACAATATTAAATTGGTTGAAGAAGGTAATTATGATATTACGATTACGAGTGAAGATAAAGATGAAGTAGGTAGTCTTGTCAGAGGGTTCACAAGAATGATTGATCGTATTAAATTCTTAATTGAAGAAGTCTATGAAAGCCGATTACTACAAAAGAACTATGAAATGAGAGCATTACAACAGCAAATCAATCCTCATTTCCTTTATAATACACTGTCTATGATTAATTTTATGGCGTTAGAATCAGATCGTCATGACATATCAAAGATCACATTAGCTTTAAGTGATTTCTATAGAACATCACTTAATAAAGGAAGAAATACATGTAGTATAGAAGATGAACTTAAGAATATGAATGCTTATTTAGATATTCAAATTGTTATGCATGATTATGAATTTGATATTGATATTGAAATTGAAGAAAGTATTTTAGAATATGAAACGTTAAATCTTATTTTACAACCTATAGTTGAAAACGCTATTCTTCATGGAATAGACCTACTAGAAGACCGCCGAGGGGTTATTAAAATATATGCAACTAATAATAATGGAGTTGTTTATATTATGGTAGAAGATAACGGTGTTGGTATGGATAAAGAGACTTGTATTAAAATGTTATGTGAGAATTCTAAAGGTTATGGTATGAGAAACGTTAATGAAAGAATCAAGTTAATCTATGGCGAGGAGTATGGATTATATATTGAAAGTGTTCCAGGAGAGGGAACAGTTGTCACTGTTAAACTTCCTGAAAGAAAATTTAAGCAAGAGATATAAAAAACAATATGTTTCTTAAAATCCTTATATTTTTTATAACTGATTTTCCAAATATAATTAAAGTGTAATCAATGAACGCGCTTTCAAATAAGGAGGAGGAAAGTTATGAATTTCAAAAAAGGGTTAACTGCTGTAATGGCAGGAGCTATGGCTTTGAGTTTAGTTGGTTGCGGTCAAGAGGAAGAGAAAGTGACAGCAACTATTAAAGTTTGGTCTCCACAAGAAGATCAAGATGAAACAACAGGAAATTGGTTAAAAACAATGTGTGATCAATTTAATGAAGCACATCCAAATTGGGATATTACATTCGACTATGGTGTATGTTCTGAGGGTGATGCTGGTACACTTATCCCACAAGATGCATCTGCTGCTGCTGATGTGTACATGTTTGCGAATGACCAATTAGGTACATTAATTAACGCTAATGCAATCTCAAAATTAGGTGGTCAAGCTGCTGAAGAAGTAAAAGCTAACAACACACAATTAATGATCGATTCGGTAACTTCTGATGGAGATATTTACGGTGTTCCATTCACTGGAAATACTTGGTTTATGTATTATGATAGTTCAGTATTTAGTGAAGATGATATTAAATCATTAGATACAATGTTAACAAAAGGTAAAGTTGCATTCCCATTATCAACTGCATGGTACAATG
>CAMTOK010000073.1 GCA_947074115.1 uncultured Erysipelotrichaceae bacterium
ATATAGTCATCTATCTCTTTTTGAAGTTTAGTGAATGATTGGCACTTATTAAGATGAAGATATAGCATTAGGTCAACATACAAATATTTGTATTGGAAAACCTATCAGTGATCCAAAATTGATTCCAACGCTAGTACAAGCTAATGGTGACTTTTGTAGTAGTAAAGAAATAAGAAAGAGAACAGAAGATACAATTGATATTGAAGAATGTCAATTAGAAATAGAAGCACAACTTCAAAGATTTATAGAAATAACAGGTAAAAAACCTGATTATCTTGAAGGTCATGCTGTCTTCTCAAATAATTTCTTTATAGCTTTAAAAAACACAGCTAAAAAACATGATTTATTTTATGTCATGCCAGGTTTAGATAAAGAATGGGAAGAGGAAAATAAGATTTATGGTTTTGGTTTTCCTAAATTTGATGAAAGAGGGTTATATGATCCAAAACTTTACATGGAAGAAAACTATAAAAAGTATAAAGATAAGGAATGTGGAGTCGCTATCTTTCATCCAGGGTATCTAGATCAATATATATTAAATGTGTCATCTTATACAATTATTCGTCCAATGGAGACTGAATACTTATGTAATCAAGATACAAAAGAGTGGATTCAAAAGAATAATATTGAACTTGTTGACTTTAGACAATATAAAAAATAATTAGGTATGTTTGTAACAAAAAGATGTGTGATATCAATCACGCATCCTTTTATTATAAATAAGGGCAATATTATAAATTATGACTGTCCAAGTGACACATCAATTTTAGAATGGTTGTAACAACTTGAAAACATTTGTATTTAAATTTCTAATACCCTTGAGATCTATTGTTAATACTATTGCTTCACTAAGTATCTATTTAAATCGAGTAGAGTAATGGTAGCTATTAATGTACCATATGATTAGACAAATACATATAAACGTTCACAAAAGGTAGCATTGCTACCTTTTTATCTACTCATTAATTTCATTCAACTCGATTTTCTAGATGAATGCTTAGGAAGGATACAATCATGGTATAATGGTTTAAATACTTAAACGAAGGGAGTAAAGAATGAATAAGGAAATTGAGAAACTCGCAAGAGAGTTTGAAGAGTGTCGTGATATTCTTGTCGCTATTGGAGATGAAACGAGGCAACACCTCATGGTAGAAATGATGAAAATGGATTTGTGTGATGGTGTTCAAGTCAACATGATTACAGAGAGGACAAATTTATCTAGGCCAGCGGTATCACATCATTTACAGATCCTAAAAAGGGCAGGGATTATTGATGTAAGAAAAGAAGGGACAAAGAATTTTTATTATTTTAGTGATGATACACATTCACTTGATTTATTAATTAATGTCTTAAATCACGCTAAAGAAATAGTCATTCAATTACCTGATCGTAGCGGAGAGAAAGAATAAAGAGTATTATGAACGACTCAATTAAAGTACACGTAATGAAATGTGGTGAAGTCGGGGTTGACCCTGCTGTACCATTAAGAAAAGTATCAAAGAATCCTATTGCGTATACAGGATTATTTAGAAGTAAGAAACGTAGAATATGGATTCCGGTTTTTACATACCTAATCGTTCATCCAAAAGGAAATGTGTTAATTGATACAGGATGGAGCGATCAGGTAAGAACACATCCAATTAAAGCAGAAGGCTTTGCATTGTGGTTTGCAAGCAAACCATCATTACCTGTTGGTTCAGCAGTGAATGAACAAATAGAAAAAGTAGGTATCACACCTAAAGAATTAGATTATGTATTTTTAACTCATATGGATGTTGACCACGTGAATGGAATTCAACTTGTTAAAGATGCTAAAACGAAATGGCATCAAAAGAAGAAATAGAAGTAGCGAACCATGGTCATGATGTCCGCTACTCAAAGAGACAATGGAAGGGTGTTGATATAGAACCTATCCCGTTTGTAAAAACGGGTCTTGGGCCGATGGGAGAATCATTTGATGTATTTGGTGATGGGACAATACAGGTGATTAGAACACCAGGACATGCAAGTGGGGCAATGACGGTGTTGATTAGAAATCATGAACAGTCAGTACTCATCGCAGGTGATACAGGTTATTGTCAGGAGTCTTGGAGACAACTTGAGTTACCTGGTCCAGTTGATGATAAGAAATTAATGATTAATTCATTGAAATGGGTATGGGATCTTGAGAAGAGTGGTTGTGTAATACTTGCTTCTCATGATCCAAAGGTAAAACAAGACATTATTCAATTATAGAAAGTGGGGAAAGAGAAATGATTTTATATTTTAGTGGTTCAGGAAATAGTGAGTTTGTTGCGACAAAGATCGCAAAGGGTACAAATGATAGTTTGATATCAATAAATGAAATTCTTAAGGAAGAAAAGGTGACTGAATTTAATTCAAATGTACCCTATGTATTTGTTCTACCTGTTTATGCAGGAAGAATGCCTAGAGTTGTAGAGAAGTGTATCAAAAATATGAAGTTTAATGGCAATAAAAAAGCCTATTTTATTATGACATGTTTTGAAACTCCATATGATTCAATGAAGTCGATCACTAAGTTATGTAGAGAAATAAATATGTCTTTGGTTGGTTTTGATTATGTGAATATGCCACAATGTTATATTGCTATGTATGATGTCCCAACACATGAACAAGCAATGCAAATATATAAAGATGCTTTAGGTAAGATTGATGTCATCTCATCATCAATAGAAAAACAAGAAACATTCTATAATGAAACAAAAGGTATGATGATGTCAACAGTCGTTAATCCTATCTTTTGTTCAATGATGGTCTCAGCTAAAGGGTTCTATACTACTGACAAATGTTTAAAGTGTGGTCAGTGTATCAAAAGATGTCCTCTAAACAATATCTCTACTGTTGATAATCAAATCACTTGGGGTAAAAACTGTACGCACTGTATGGCTTGTATTAATGGATGTTCAAGACAGGCCATCGAATATAAGAAATCAACTCAGGGTAAAACAAGAAATTATTATATAGGAAAAGAATTACTTAAATAATCAGTTTAAAAGCTAAAGAATGAAGTTAAGAAGTGTCGCTTCTCTATTATAGGTAGAGGAGTGACACTCTTTTAGTCTATAGGAATAATTAGGTTATATTTTAATAAAAAGAATAGAAAAAACAGTCATATATAGGTATTTTTTTATTTTTTATTATATAAATATTTTTATATTCTGAAAGGGTATTTAAATCTATGTAAAAATGATATATAATAATCTCACTGCTTTAATTACAAATTAAGGAGAATCACATGTTTACATATAATAATAAAATAAAAGAGTTGATTCGAAACAATATAAAAGATGTTAAAGATGCTAATCATTATATGCTGTATTGGTTATTACTGATTGTCTGTATATTACTGTCTATACCTGTACTTGCAAGCTTATTAAGTGTAGGATATAACACTATATTACCATTTTATCTCAGCCTCATCTTTATTTATCTTATCATGTTTATCATGCATGGACTCAATAAGTTTAGGAATCACCCAGAGATAGGCCTGTATATTGGTTTTACATTCATATTCTTATTTACAATCTATTCAAGTGTCATTATTTCGCCAGAGTATAGAGCGACAGTTTTACTAGGAACATTTTGTATAGTACCTATATGCATCATTGATCGCTATGATCGTATTATAGCATTCAATACATTTTTCTTTATTCTACATACTGTATTATCATTTTATTATAAAGGATACAGAATAGGAATAGATGATACAGTTAACTGTTTATGTTATCTTATATTATCTATATTCTTAGGACTAGTTGTCACATTAACGAAGTTAAGAGCCTATGATACAAAAAGAAAGTTTGAGATAGAAAAAGAAACAGATTTCTTAACTGGACTAAAAAATAGAAGAAAAATGTTTAGTCTCTTAGATGGGTTAAAGAATGATGCATTACATAGACCAACAGGTATTATGATGATAGATATAGATAATTTTAAACAATACAATGATCAATACGGTCACGCAGCTGGAGACAACATGTTAACAATGTTTGGTACGCTTTTTAAGACATTAGAAGAAGAATATCCAGTACAATTCTTTAGATATGGTGGAGAAGAATTTTCAGCATTCATATGGGATAGTCACGAGGAAAAACTTATTGAACTTGCTGAAGTGATTAGATCAAGGGTCGAACAAATATCATGCCGTGAAGGAAATACAACTGTCAGTATTGGCTTAGTTGATTGTTTAAAATACAATAAGGTAGATTATGATAAAATACTGAGTGCAGCTGATCTAGCAGCATACAGTGCCAAGAATAATGGTAGAAATAGTGTTGTCTTCTATAATCCAAAATAACTATAAAAAATACAAATATCGATAAAATACAAAGGAGGCATAGTCATGCCTTCTTTTTTGTGTTAAGGTAATTCTATGACAATGAAAGGTTGACTCATATGTTAACTCGTTTTAAGAGAATAAAAGAATTGATCATAAATAATAAAAAAGACGTTAATAAGGCAAATCATATCATGTTATTTTGGTTACTTGTCATTGTGTGTGCTTTACTCATAGTTCCGGTTGCGATCAGTACGCTTCGTATAGGATATGTTTCAAATGTACCAGCCTATCTAACCTTATTTTTAGTTTATGCGCTCATGCTTGTTCTACTGTCTTTAGGGAAGTGTAAACAGAGACCAGTTCTAGGGTTGTACTTTGGTTTTGGTATGGTCTTTATTCTCAATATTTATTTAAGTGTGATCATTTCACCTACCATAGAGCCTCAATTATACTTGGGACATTTTGTATTATTCCCTTATGTATTATAGATCATTATAGTAGACTTGTTTTGTTCTCTATTTTCTTTTTTATTGTTCATACATTACTTAGTTTCTTCTACAAAGTATATATACTCGGTATTGATGACGCTGTTAACTGCTTTTGTTATCTCGTACTTGGTTTATTCTAGGATTAGTCGTTAATCAAAGTAAACTCAAATCATTTGAAACAACGAGAATCCTCGCTATCGAGAGAGAAACAGATATGTTAACAGGTTTAAAGAATAGAAGAAGATTGTTTGAATTATTAGAGAACTTAAAAGATCAGCTTATCGAAATCCCTACGGGTGTTATGATGATAGATATAGATTATTTTAAACAGTATAATGATCAATACGGACATGCTGCTGGTGATCAATATTTAAGTTCACTAGATCAACTCTTTAAAGGGTTAGAGAAAGAATATCATATTCAATTCTTTAGATATGGAGGAGAAGAGTTTACTGCATTTGTGTGGGCACTCAACAACAAGAATTATTTAAATTAACTGAACATATAAGGGCATTAGTAGGGACGCTCCCGAGTTTAGAAAATCAAAGAGGTGTAAGTATTGGGATCGTCGATTGTGTACCTTATAAAGACTATGATTTTGAAAAACTCATTACCTTCGCTGATGATGAAGCTTATATCGCAAAAGATAGTGGAAGAAATAAGGTTGTCTTCTACAACAAAATAGAAAAGGAAAAATAATATATGCAAATCACTTTCAAGCCAATAGATCAAAGTAATTATAACGAATGTATTCTACTTAAAGTAAATCAAAATCAGGAGAACTATGTCGCAAGTAATGCAATATCATTAGTACAATCATTCTATGAAAAGGATTTATATCCCTTAGGTATTTATCATGAAGACACTATGGTTGGTTTTATTTTATATGATTATGATCAAGACTTACAAGGGTGGTCATTCTCCCGTTTTATGATTGATACAAAGTATCAAAATAAAGGATATGGAACATTAGCCCTCACTCAGTTTTTAGACTTCTTTGTCAATCAATATCCCCATGAAATTCTTTATACAAGTGTAGAAATTGATAATCCAATCGCACTAAAGTTATATGAAATGCATGGCTTTAAGAAACAAGATATTTTTGAGTATACAGTAGGTGATCACACATTTAAAGAATATCGAATGATCAAAACGTTTTAAGTAAGAAAGTCAACTTTTGACTTTCTTTTTTGTACTCCGTTTTGCACAAATGTATGATTTTGATTTAAAAAACATATTGATCAATAAGATAGAAAAGAATGCTAAAAAATACCCATCAGAACAAGTAAAGGGCAAGAATCTAAAATATAATGAATATGAATAAAAAATAAAGAAAAAAAGATTTAGCTTTTGTATAATAGAACATTCTAAAATGCAAATGATATGCGCTAGTCTTTTTTTATATTCATTCTATAATAAATATGGAGGTTATGATCATGTACAATAAAAAAATTGCTTATTATAGAAAGAAAAATATGATGACACAAGAGGAATTAGCTGAGAAAATACAAGTTTCAAGACAAACTATAACAAAATGGGAAGCGGGTATGATTACACCAAATTTAGAGTCAATTATTGATTTATCCCATGTCTTTGGGGTTACTATAGATTCACTTATTAAAGATGATGATTGTATAAGTGAAGAAGAGAGTGCTCTGATCGATAATGATCAGTTGGTGACTTTTTTATTAAAAGCGAAGCAATCGACTTATGCAAGTCGACTAAATAAAGTCAAATCATTACGAAATGGTGCGACTGATTACAAATTTATAGACAATGATTATACATACAATGATTCGTTCTTTGGGACAGAAAGATTTAGTGGGCAAGAAATTGTGTATAAGCATGATCGTGTCTGTTGGTCAATGAATTATTATGGGAATGTATTGAGTCATGACTTTAGTGGAGATTTCCTCAAATCAGCATTATTAGAGGGAACCATCACTATGCCTTTTAGAGGACCTAACTTATATACTAAAGGTGATTACACTTATACATGCCATGTATTAGGTGATCTCAATAGCTTTAAGGGACATGAAATAATTTATTATAAAACAAAAGAGATATATACTTGTGAATTTCACGGTGGTTATATTCAATAGGAAGGTAAAAATGGAACAATTATACAGATCAAAATTAGAAGATGTTTATGCACAAATTGGTGATCATGCAAAAATTGTACTAGCAACAAGCAATCAAGACAAAGTCTCTGCCAGGATGTTAAGCTTTATTATTGAAGATGGTCTGTTTTATTTTCAAACAGATAGTCATTTAAGAAAATACAATGATCTTAAACATAATCATAACGTTGCCCTTTGTACAAATAATATACAAATAGAAGGGACTTGTATTGAATTAGGGCATCCATTAGAACATATAAAATTTATAGAAAAATTCAAAACTTATTTTCCTTCATCTTTCAATTCATATTCTTCTTTAGATAGTGAAAGACTATTTGTGATCAAACCGACTTTTATTCAAAGGTGGAGTTATCATGATCAACAACCCATCATTGAACAATACTTTATAGAACGTCTTTGTTATCATGAAATAGAATATAAGTAAAGCCTCCAATCTATTTGGAGGCTTTACTAATTAAGAAATACTATAGAAAGATTTAAATATCCTGCAAA
>CAMTOK010000074.1 GCA_947074115.1 uncultured Erysipelotrichaceae bacterium
TTGTTCACTCCATAATAGATAACAAATGAATTGTTATTATATAATATCAAATCTCCTGGTTCTGTTTGAATATTTTCATTTTGTGAAGGAAGTGAGAATGGCAGTTGGCCAACTTTTTCAAATCCTCCATAATCACTCATATCAATTGTGATAGGTGATTTTTCTAAGATTTCATATAAAGATTGTGCAGGTATATTATCTAATAAAGTCGCGGTTAAGATATGGTCACCCACAATAATATTGATTTTATTTTCCATATGATTTTGCCTTTCTTCTAATTGTTCATCTTTCATATCGTCAACTGGTTTTGAACATCCACTTAAAACCAGTAAACAAGACATGAAGATCATTATACTTTTTCTTATACGCATATTACGAATTCACCTTAACGACTTTCTTTTGATTTAGTGTTAATAATGTTTGACTATGATCTATTGAATCATCATCTAAAATAAGTTCCCCGACACTCCCCATTTCAATTGTTCCTGATAATGGATTCATAATTGATGTTATATGAGAATCTGATTTTATATTCACTGATGAATATTCAAACGCTTGTGTTGTATTTATAAATTGACAATTTATCATTTTGACATTATCCATATAACATAAACCTTGCAAACTCTCTATAGTGCAATTAACAAATGTTACATTTTTAGAATTCCATCCTAAGTATTCACCAATAATAGTAGAATCTGTTACAGTGACATTTTCACAATTCCAAAAAGCATCTTTAGATATGAGAATAGAATTATGAATTTCAACATTTTTACAGCCATCAAAACTATAATTCCCTGTCAATTTTAAATCCTTTACGATAATATTCTCACTATTCAATCCTATATAGTCACCACGCATTGATACCTTTTCCATGTAAATATCCTGACAATTCCACAGTGTTTCTTCTGCTAATGGTATCTCAACATTTACTAATTTTATATTTGAACTTCTTCTGAATGTTTTAGGCGCTTCAATGATACTCTCTTTAATATCAATGTTATGTGTATACCAAATCCCTGATCGAGCACTTTCTAACAAATGAGTATTTTCTACATTGATATCACGGCAATACCATAATGGATATTTCCATCTAAAAATACTTTGATTAATATCTATTCCCTGACTCTCTTTTAGTGGTGATTCACCATTTTGAAATACACATCCCGTTATTCTTAATTCCCTTGATTTAAAAAGTGATCTTTCACCTTCAAATATTTGTTGTTTTATCTCTTCCATATACATACTCCTTTATTTATTCAAATGACCTTTTTTATAGATCATATAATCGATACATTGTAAATTCTTTTGTTTAACATGAAGTTCTTCTAACATTTCACAACGAATGCATTTAAGAACTTTAATTTGGTGTTCTATTGAATCACTTTGACAAGCAACTTTATACTTATTGACTTGTTCTATAGAACACCCAATTTCACTAAGACATTTAGTGTATTCACACATATTTTTTTCATTCTTCATTGTTTCTCTCCCATATCTATTTTATGTCTTCAGACCTCATATATCAAATACCTATATCAAATACTATATTATACTTGAAAAGCATATGTGAATATTCTATTATAAATTTAGGAGGGCTCTTATGGAATTTAGAATACTTCAATATTTTCTCGCTATCGCAAGAGAGGAAACTATACTTGGTGCTGCTGAACAACTACATATAACTCAACCTACTTTATCTAGACAAATGAAAGAATTAGAAGAACATTTAGGTAAACAACTCTTTATTAGAGGGAATAGAAAAATCTCTTTGACAGAAGAAGGAATTCTTTTAAGACAAAGAGCAGAAGAAATTATTAATTTGGTTGAAAAGACAGAAAGTGAAATCATGTTATCAGATAACGTATTATCTGGAGATATTTATATTGGTAGTGGTGAAACTGAGGGAATGAGATTAATCGCTAAAGTGATCAACCGTTGTCATGAATTATATCCTCATATTAAATTTCATGTGTATAGTGGTAATGCACAAGATGTATCTGATAAGTTAGATAAAGGATTATTAGACTTTGGTATCTTTATTGAGCCAGCTGATGTTTCTAAATATGATTTTATCAAACTTCCAATAAAGGACACTTGGGGCGTATTAATGTTAAAATCATCTCCACTTGCGAATAAGAAGAAAATTAATGTTGATGATTTACTCAATATCCCATTACTTTGTTCAAATCAAAATCTCGTTAGAAATGAGTTATCAGGTTGGTTAAACATTGATTTTAATCACCTTAATATCATTGGGAGTTATAATTTAATTTACAACGCCTCACTCATGGTTGAAGAAGGAACCGGTTATGCATTAGGGCTAGATCGCTTAATTAATACATCAGGTAACAGTCATTTAACCTTTGTTCCATTAGAACCAAAAATAGAAGTTGGATTGACTTTCGTTTGGAAGAAATACCAAGTATTAAATAAACCATCAGCATTCTTTTTAGAACAGTTAAAACGAGAACTTGATAATATAAAAGACGAATCTTAAAGATTCGTCTTTTATATTATCAATTCATTTATACAAAATAAAGCCCATTTCGATAATTGAGATTCTGGATCATTAGGATCATAACTGATCATCGCCTTCCACAATGCCCACCCCTTAGCTCTCTTCATTGTTTTTTCATCGCAGTTTAACACTTCAAAGAAGTATTTCCTTGCTGAAGCGTTTAAAAATGTCCACGCTATAACATAATCACAAGATGGATCACCTGTTCCTAAAATACCAAAGTCTATTACCGCCGACAAACACCCATCCTTAACCAGTAGGTTTCCTACTGCAATATCACCATGAACAAACACACTAATTGATGGATCATAAGCACCGAGTGCTTCTTCCCATATATCCAATAATCGATTTGTATCAAATATACCTTCAAAGACATGCCTAGTGTTATAAACATCTTGTTTGTATACTTCCAAAGAACCACCACTATAAAAATTGTGTTCTCCTGCTTTCGGACCTCGGCTACAGTCGATAGATTGCAGTTCTAATAAGAAATGAGCTAAGTCCATTGCGAACTGATTTAAATCGCTAATACGTTCATAAGATGCACTAGCACCATCCAACCACTCATTAATAGACCAAGGATAAGGATAATATGACGTTCCTTTCCCGATATGGAGTGGTTTTTGAATAGGGAGCGAAATCCCCTTTTGTAGTATTGGAAGGTACGATGCTTCCTTTTCTATTTGAGATGCATACTTTTTATGACTTGGTAACCTTATTGTCATATGATTACCTAGATGAAAGGTTCTATTGTCATGACCTGAATGTTCAACCATTTTCACATCTAAGTTTGAATACATTGGATATTGTTCATCTATTAATTGTTTTACTAAACACAGATCTATTTTCAAATCTATTTCACTCCTAAATAATCATGAGTCATTTGTTTTAAATATTCCTTAACTTCAATGCTTTGAGGACATTGTTTTGTACAAATTCCACAAGATATACAGTTCACTGGTGTATGAGCATCATCCGATCCTTTTAATCTTGATAATCTCCATGTTCCACCTAACTTATATTCATTATATAATTTTAATAAATAAGGTATCTCTAAATTCTTAGGGCAATGTGGTACACAATAACGACATGCTGTACAAGTCGTTCCTATTTGTGTCTGTTGAATATGACAAGCTTTCTCTATTGTTTCTAATTCCATAGGAGTTAACTTTGTCTCATCACTAAAAGTGATAATATTGTCCTTAACTTGATCAAATGAAGACATACCACTTAATACAACACAAACATTGTCTAAATCTTTTACAAAGCGTAATGCCCAACTTGCAATTGAATTTTGATCATTTAATTCATTTAACAAATCATTCGCCTCATCACATAATGACGCTAACATCCCACCATGTATTGGTTCCATTACCATAATTGGAATGTTCTTTTCTGTTAAAATATCATATTGTTCCTTTGCAGTACCATAATACCAATCATAATAATTTAATTGGATTTGTGCAAAATCCCACTCAATATCTTTCACAGTTTCCTTTAAAACACCAGGATTCCCATGGAATGAAAAACCAAGATACTTAATTTTACCTTCTCTTTTTAATTGTTGGAAGTATTCAATACAACCACATTCCATATATGTATTGTAATTATTATCAGCAATACCATGCACTAAATAAAAATCAATATAATCAGTTCCTAATCTTTCTAATTGTGTTTGAAATTGTTTTCTATAATCAGGTTCAGCTGAATATTTAAACTTATCCGCAAT
This sequence comes from uncultured Erysipelotrichaceae bacterium, assembly GCA_947074115.1. Taxonomy (GTDB): domain Bacteria; phylum Bacillota_I; class Bacilli_A; order Erysipelotrichales; family Coprobacillaceae; genus CAMTOK01. The sequence goes on from CAMTOK010000074.1 coordinate 4,248, forward strand.
ATAATAACTCTCTCTAGGGTACTGAGATAGTGCTTTACCTAAGAAAACCTCTGATTCTCCTTCATGGTAAATAAAAGCAGTATCATAATAATTGATCCCTTGTTTATAACAAAAATCAATCATTTCTTGACCTTTATGATAATCAATATCTTTGTTGTTATTGTTTAAAACAGGTAAGCGCATATTACCCATTCCTAAATGAGATAACTTAATCTCTTTAAATTGTTTATACTCCATAACGTCTCCTCCATCTCCTTTATTTATTATCTCTTATTTTTACAAAAAAATCTAATACTTAATAAATATAGAAAACTATAATAAAAAAGCATAAGATAAATATCCTATGCCTCTGCTTCAAGCAATTCTCTTTCTTTATCTAATTTTGTATTTCTTATTTGCATAAATAAATCAACACTAACAGCACAAACATTAAATATATAAACCGCTAATACATATGTGATATTTTGCGATACAAACTTACTTAATATCCCACATATGTAGCCAAAGAGTATTAATAATGTAAATGTCATACTTTTTCCTTTGGCTGTCTTAGATTTATATGATTTCATAATTGATATAGGCCATGATATCCCAAAAGAAATCATCATGATTGCCTCTAATATTTCCCCCATACTTATACCCCCTTTTCATTCTTATAGCAAAAAGCATACCAAAGAACTATAATTGATATAACGTATTTAACAATTGAATCCCTGTCTTGGTTTTAAAGAATGATTTTCTCATAATTTTAATTTGTTCTTGTGTTAAACCTTCATCATATGCATTCACTAAGTAATCAGCTTCTAATAAGATTTGATAATCAAGATCATCAACCCCATTAAAAGTATGATGATGTCCTACAAGATAAGAGACTCTTTCAATAACATACTCCTCTAAACCAAATTGTTGTAGAAATTCTTTAGAAATAGGTATCCCTTCTTTTTCTTGAAAAGGACCTTTTGTATGTCCATATTTTTCTCTACAAAATGGACAGGCAATATCATGTACGATCGATGCCACTTCTAATATAAACTGTTTGTCTTGATCTAATTGTTCACATTCTCCTATAAGTTTAGCATAATAATGCACCTTTAAAAAATGTTCAACATCATGTATATTCCCCTTTGAAAATTCAATCATTCCTAAAATTATCGTATTCATATTTTCCCCCTAGAAGATTGTGATATCTTCTTGTATATGTTTCTTTAATTCTTCTATCTTCTGTGAATCGTTTGGATTTGTAAACCTCACTAGAAGTTCTCTTTTTGAATTGTCTTTATTTAATCGATCTTGAGAAGCTAATATATTTGTTAAGTTACGAATAGACCCTTCATTACCATCAAAGACTTTTAATGATGTTCCTTTTGCCATTTGGGTTAAGAAATCTCTAAACCAAATAAAATGAGTACATCCTAAAACAATCGCACCGTATTGATCAACCTTTGAATTCATAATATGTCTTTTCACATAGTTCGTTAAATCGTGTGTATCAAATTCTAAATCTTCAGCAAACCTAACCAAACGTGATACTGCTAAACAATCAATAATCCCTTCATCATCAATCTTATGCATTAATGTTATCAGTTTTTCACCTTGTTTTGTCAGTGATGTCGATAACAACAAGACTCTTTTTTGTTCTTCTAATTGTTTTACATATTCAACAGCTGGTTTAATTGCTGGTTCCATCCCTATCACTGGAAATGGATACTTTTCTCTTAGAGTTGGTGCACATGCACTTGTTGCTGTATTACAGGCAATCACCATCGCTTTTATTTTATAATCATGTAAGCTTTCAATTATATTTATAACATACTCACTCACTTGTTGTTTTGTTTTTTCACCATATGGAAAATGTTCTGTATCACCTACAAATATCAAATTTTCATTTGGTAATGCACTTACCATATCTATAAATGTTGTTAACCCACCCATACCTGAGTCCATAACCAATATATATTCTTTACACATAACTTATTTATCCTCCATAAATGATACTTGATCGTCTTTCATGATTTCTAATGAAGAAATACGCCCTACCTCTCCTATTTTAGATATTTTTAACCTCTTTGCAAGATTATTTTCATAATCATTGTTAAAGCAACACGAATAAATAATATCAAGTATTAATTTAATACTATTTTCATTTGAATACCCTTTTATTTTGGTATGAAGTTTTTCTCTCGTCGAAATATGCAGTTCTATATCAGCATATGCTTTTAAATGATTATCTCCTAAGCTAGATATAACGATAAGCTTTGTTCCTGTTTCTTTAAGATGTTTCGCCAATGTATATAAGCGCTCTATCTCTCCTGAATATGAGATCAAAATCACACAATCATTTGGTCTTACGATTGCTGGTAAAAATAATTCTTCTCCACTTATATGACAAACATTAACGTGTCTTCCTATTCTTTCCATATCAAGTTTAAAGATTTGAGCAAGTAATAAACTATATGATATCGCAGCAATATGAACAGTTTGACTATTTATAATTAACTGTACACATCTCTGTAAACTATCATGTTCTATCAAAGATAGTGTATCTTGGAGAGTTTCACAACCAAGTGTTGTGATCTTTGACGCTATTTTTTGAATGTTATCGTCTTGATTAAAGGGAAAATTAGGATCAATATCTTGAAAATGTGAATCTACATAATGAAATTCTTGTAGTAATTCTTCTTTTAATTGTTCATAACCATTAAATCCTAACTTTTTGGCAAGCCTCACAATAGTGCCTGTAGAGGAATAACTCTGTCTTGCCAGTTCTATTATCGTTAAATCCTTAATTCCTTCACGTTGCTCCAAAAGATAATCCATAACGATACGTTGAGAACTAGATAATTTAATTTGTTCTAATCTTTGTTCAATTAACATATAACCTCCACGATACAATATGTGCCTATTATAACACGTTTTAGCTAATAATATAAATCTCTAGAATCATCTTCATGTTATTGTTTTATATTTTTCACTCTCTTTTTTTATTTTATATCTCTGTATAAGAAAAAAGCTACAAATTTATGCCCCTGTAGCTTTTTTGATAACATCTTTTACATATGAATTTAGATTATATTTTTTTGACGATAACGATTAAGAAACTTATTTAATCTATCATTTTGGGAATGATCCAATATATCTTTTGTCTTTCCAACCTCAATAATTTGTCCTTCAT
>CAMTOK010000075.1 GCA_947074115.1 uncultured Erysipelotrichaceae bacterium
TTTGCTTCAAAAGATGCTCAGGATATCTTTGGTGGAGCTTATGTTGTGGCACCACAATCACCAGATTTTTGGATGGATGAACTAGACTTAGGAAGTGTTGTTTTAAGAGGTGGAGGTCATACTGATAAATTGGTGTCTCTTATTAAGGAAGTCATTGATAACAACCCTGATATTGATCCGACTCGTATTTATATAGGTGGATGTTCTATGGGAGGATATCAAACTTGGAAAACAATACTTGCTGAACCAGGATTATTTGCAGGAGCGTTTCCAATATGTGCAGCCTATGCACCAACAGAAGATGAATTAAAAACTGTCGTTGATTTACCAATCTGGATCACACATGCAGAAAGTGATGATACAGTTCCATTTGAAAATAGTGAAAATGCTTATAATACGTTAAAACAACTCGGTGGAGATGTGACTTTTACACCATATCCAGATGTGACATACGCCGGAGTGAGTTATCCAACACATTGGTCATGGATCTATGTTTTAAATAACGCTCCAGTTAATGCTGAAGGCATTCATATTATGAATTGGTTATCTTCTCAACAAAAGATAAAATCACTAAAAACATATCATCTTGTTACAGAAGTGATGGATTATGGACAAACAATCACAAAAGTGATTATTGATTTAGGTCAAGATATTGATTCTTCAAAACTTAATATCAATTCATTTAAAGTCTATGCTCAACACCTTGTTGGTCAAGATATTGCCTTTGAAGGGTATAAAACAATTCAAAGTATCTATACTTCTCAAAGTTTAAATGGTACTAAATCTTCAAAAGGGAGATATGTTGTTATTGAATTAGAGTATGGATTTGGTGTCGATGGTGCTGGCACTCTCTATTGGGATAACGATGCTTTCTCAAATGTTCCAATGGAATTAAAATACACGATTACTCAAATGAGCGATCTCTTATATGACGATGGATCATCTCTTTATAAGGGATTGACTATTTATCAACAAGGAAAATCAATAAATGTATTGGTTGATGATTTTACGTATGAAAAATCATCAAGTGGACTCAATTATAGACAATTCACACCTACAAAAGATAATATTAAAAACCCGCTCATTATATGGTTACATGGTGCAGGTGAAGGTGGAAATAATAATGAAACTCAAATCACAGGAAACCAAGGTGCAGTTGCTTTTGCGACTGATGAATTCCAAAGTAAGTTTAACGGTGCATACGTGATTGCGCCACAAGCACCTGACTTCTGGATGGATGAACTTGTTCTAGGAAGTCTCGTTCTTAACGGAGGAGGGCATACTGATAACCTAGTTTCTTTAATCAAAGAAGTGATTAAGAATAATCCAGATATTGATCCAACACGTGTTTATATTGGTGGATGCTCTATGGGAGGATATCAAACATGGAAGACTATATTGGCAGCGCCTGAACTCTTTGCCGCAGCATTCCCAATATGTGCAGCATATGCACCAACAGAAGAAGAACTTAAAACTGTCATTGATCTTCCTATTTGGTTAGTTCATGCAAAAGAAGATGATACTGTTCCTTATGAAAATAGTCTCAATTCATATAATCTATTAAAATCATTAGGTGGTCATGTCACATTAACTTCATATGACAATGTTCTTTATGACGATATTGTTTATCCAACACATTGGTCATGGATCTATCTTTTGAATAATGATCCAACGAATGATCAAGGTATAAAAGTTATCGATTGGCTATCTTCACAAAGTCGTACAGTAGAACCAATTAAAACAGGGGATACAAATCTTATACCACTTTATACAATTGGAATGATTCTTTCAATTATGGGAATAGCTTATATCATTATAAAAAGACGTAAAATAGTATAAAAATAAAACAGGAGCTGCGATAGCTCCTGTTGCATTGTTGTAATATTTATTTTTGTACTCTACCATAATATATAAATAAAATAAAAAATCAAGAGAAAATGACTTTTAAAACCCTTTTTCTAGATATTATTACACCAATCTACATTATTTCTTATATAAATGAACATTTCTCCTATAATTCGACATATTTTGAAATAGAGGGGTGTTAATATGTCGACAAGGGAGGAAATATAAATGAATATATCAAAATTTAATAAATTATATCAATATGAGTATATTTTAGTCAAAATAGAGGACACAACATTCGAGGTTGTCTTTGACGACTTAGAAGTATGCGTTAACATGTTAGGCGACTTAAACATAAAATCACATAGAGAAATATCAGAGGATGAAGTAGAGATTGTATTAGAGTCAAGTGATAAAATACATCAAGCCCAAATCTACTTAGAAATGGTTGGTAAATACTATGATGAATTCGGTGTAGGCGATTTAAAAGATGTGTATAAAATGTTTGATGAATATCATGTCAGTGAATTCATTAAAACTCAATATAATAAATTAAAAGCTTTATCAGCAGATGATATCTTTGATTTGATTGATAATTACTTGGAGGAGTCTAAAATGCTAGATGACATTGATCTAGCATTAATACAAGGCGAAGCCCCTGAAAACAATATGGCGAATTAAAAAAAGAGATGACATCTCTTTTTTATTTTGTTGTATTTTCAATGTTTTGAAAATACTGATAAAGAAAATATAATTCTGTTGTTGTTTCTTTTTTACCATTAAGAAGCCACATTGTACAAAACTTAAAAATACGAACAGTTGAAAAACACATATAGTAATCAGGATAACGAAGAATCTCTTGATTAGAAGATTGTGTAATATATGAGAATGTTAACTCTGTTTTCTTACGTGCAACATATTCTAAAAGGCCCCATTTATGTAATGCAATCATAAGATTAGTATTTTGATCAAAGAAGGTTATTGTATCAATAATAAACTGTTTTGACATGATATAGTTAGGATCAACAAATCTATCTTTATAAAATTCACTATGAGCATTATGATATGTTTCTTTTAAGACATCTTCTATTGTTTTATAGTTGTTGTAAAAAGCATTTCTAGACACACCAGCATGCTTGACTAATGATGATATTGTTATTGTCTCTATAGGGACACTTTGTAATAAAGAAATAAGTGCACAAGATATATTTTGTTTAGAAAAGTCAGCTTTAGATACCATTAAATCACCTCTATTTCTATTATATCAAATACAAACAAATTGTTAAGATTTGTTTGTATTCTCTTTGGTTTGTTGTTCTAAATCATCGATAAAATTATAATGAAAACAAGGAGGAAAGAATATGAAAGATTATTTTGGTTATCAAGGAAAGACTGTCGTTGTGACTGGAGCAGCATCAGGAATGGGGAAAGCAACAACAGAAATGTTGGTTGATTTAGGAGCGAATGTTTACGCTCTTGATTGGAATGAAGTAAAAGTAGAAGGGATCAAAGAGTATGTCCATGTTGATTTAAGTCAAAAGGAATCTATTGATCAAGTCTTTAAAGCATTGCCTATGCATATTGATTCATTCTTTGGGATTGCTGGTATATCAGGATCTAATAATGATTTTGTAACAACAGTAACTGTTGACTTAATCGCTAATAAATATATAAGTGAAACGTATTTAATTGAAAGAATGAAAGAAGGAGGAAGCATTGCTTTTATGACTTCAACTGGAGGTAATGGATGGGAAAGAGAAGATAATAAATCTGTTTACCATGATCTTTTAACTGCTGATTCTTGGGAATCAACAGTTAAAGAATTAGAAAAAACAGGGTTTACTCAACTTCCTGGAACATTAGGGTATCCTTTTGCGAAACTAGCAATGAATTATTATACAATATTAATGCAAGCAACATTTGCATCAAAAGGAATACGTGTTAATTCCGTTCTTCCAGGAGCCACTGATACAGGTATGAAAGATGAATTTGAAAATATGGCAGGAGGAGAAGCAGCATTATTAAGTAATAATGGTTATAGTCATACATTGGCTAAATCAGAAGAAATGGCTTATCCTATTGTTTTCCTAAATAGTGATATGGCATCATATATATCTGGAGAGTTATTACGTGTTGATTATGCTAATACAGCAGAACAAGTCGCAGGTATTAGAAAAGTTGAACGTGTTCTCTCTCTCGTTGGTATTAAACAAATGATGATGGGTCAACATTAAATAAGTGAGGAATGTTTCTTAGGAAACATTTCTTTTATTTTCTATAAGAATGATCATTGTTAAGATTGTATTAAGAAAGGTGAATCCCTTTCTTTTTTTATCAAGTTAAATTATAATAAAAAAAATATACTTGAATGCAATAAAACATAATGTTACTCGGTTATATAAGTAGGAAGGTGAAAACAACATGCAAAAACTTGATTTTAATAACAAACAAATAGATCACTATCTAGAAAGAATTGCTGATGGTGATAAAGAAGCATTAGCTTCTTTATATAAAGAAACAAGTCACGCTGTTTATGGTTTCGCACTTTCTATATTAAAGAACTGTAGTGATGCTGAGGATGTTTTACAAGACTGTTATATTAAGATCTATGCAAGTGCACGTGCATATCGATCACAGGGGAAGCCCCTGGCTTGGATCCTCACGATAACAAGACGTTTATGTTTAAACAAAATAGAAAAACAAAAGAGAATGGTTTCTCTACCTCAAGAAGAATGGGAACCTTATTTACAAAGTTGTGAATCATTAAGTGCTGAAGATCGTTTAATGTTATCACTATGTTTAAATCAACTGAGTGATGAAGAAAGAGAAATTGTCTTTCTTCATTCTGTAGCAGGTTTTAAACATAGGGAAATAGCAACAATGTTATCAATACCACTACCTACAGTTCTTTCAAAGTACAATAGAAGTTTAAAGAAATTAAAAATATATTTATTGGAAGGAGAGAGTACTCATGAATAACAAAGACATAGAAAAGAAAATCAATAAAGCTTATAAGAATGCGACACCTGATGTCCTCTCGTCTATTCTAGAAGAATGTGAAGATATGAAAGGACAAAACGTATTTATGGATATAACACCAAAGAAAACACCAAACAAACATAGAATCGGACGCTATGCATTAGCATGTGTTTTGGTTTTAGCTGTTATGGTTGGTATAACAACAGTGAACTCACAAGGTAAAGTGGCATCAACTATTTCATTAGATGTCAATCCGAGTTTAGAAATTAAGATCAATAAAAATGATCGTGTATTGGAAGTGAATGCATTAAACAGTGACGCTGTTATTGTATTAGGAGATATGAATTTAGAAGGAAATGATTTAGATGTTGTTGTGAATGCATTAATAGGATCTATGTTAAAGAATGGATATATTAATGAAATAGCGAATTCTATATTGATCAGCGTTGATGGGCAAAGTGCATCAACACTTCAAAATAGATTAATGAATGATGTCAGTGGTATTATTCAATCAACTGGAATGAATGGTTCAATTGTGACACAAACATTAATGTCAAATAGTGATTTAGAAAAGTTAGCAGATCATTATGATATCACACTAAGTAAAGCACAATTGATACAAAGTATCGTTAGTCAAAACAGTATGTACTCATTTGAAAACTTAGTGCCTTTATCAATTCATGAATTAAATGTCTTATTAAATTCAAGTAAAAACAATGTTGATAATGTAAGTTCAACAGGACAAGCAAGTGATAAAGCATATATTGGTGGGACACAAGCAAAAGAAATTGCATTAAAACATGCAGGATTAACTGAATCACAAGTGAGTGATTTAGATGTTGAAATGGATTTTGATAACGGAGTTATGATCTATGAAGTTGAGTTTGAAACATCAACAAGCAAATATGAATATGAAATTAACGCTGTTAATGGTGATATTGTTCAAGTAGAAAAAGATGGAAAGAAAACACAAGTGTCATCATCAACATCATCTAATAGTTCATCTTATATTGGTAAGAGTCAGGCTAAAGACATTGCATTAAAACATGCTGGTGTGAGTGAAAATCAAGCAAGAGATGTTGAAATTGATTTAGAAAAAGACAATGGAACACCTTATTATGATATAGAATTTGACGCTAATGGATATGAATATGATTATCATATACATGCATTAACAGGTGCAGTCTTGAAAAGTCAAAAAGAAAAAGATGATTCATCATCTGTCTCATCAAATGTAAGTTATATAGGTGAAACAAAGGCAAAACAAATCGCATTAACACATGCTGGTGTATCAGCATCATCATTAATTGACTATGATTTTGATTTAGATGATGATGAACATATATACGAATTAAAATTAAAGACGAATGACTATGAATTTGAATATGAAATTCATGCAATTGATGGGACAATCATTCATGTAGAAAAAGAGAGAAATGACTAGAGATGAAGCAATTCATCTCTTTTATTATATATATATAATAATTGATTTTAGTATTAATAAATATATGCATAAATAATCTTTCAATAATAAATTAATGGTAAAGAAAAACGAGTTCGATAATTAACATTATTTATGTTATGGTTAAAGTAGTCATTATGGCGATACCATTATTTAAATAATATAATATGTTCCAGGCTGAATAGTGTGAGTTATAGTGATCGTACTATTTTATAGGGGTATATGTAGTACTTGGGGTTCTGATAAAATTCCAACTGTGTATTGGTTTGAGCTATGTTTAACATTTAAATAGATTAGTCTTATACTCTATGTCTTCTCGTTTTCCTGTGAATTGTCTTTCATAAATCGACATGTTAAACACTCAAACCAAATACTACAGGATACTCTATAAAAAGATAATGGGAGATTATAATAATGAAAACAAATGATGAAGTATTACAGTATTTAATTGATCATAATATCGAGTTTGATTTGTATTATCATAGACCTGTTCATACGATCGAACAGCACAATAGTTTATCACTACCTAAAAACGAATACATCGCTAAGACCATATTTCTTAGAGATGATCAAAATAAAAATTACTATCTTTTATCAATGCATCAAGAGAAAAAGGTTTGTTTAAATGACTTAAGAATGAAACTTAATTCTAGACCACTTTCATATGCATCGAGCGAAGATTTATATACATATCTCGGGTTAGTACCTGGGTCTATTACCCCCTTAGGGGTTTTAAATGATACAAAAAATAATGTATCTGTCTATATTGATAAATGGTTTGAGAATAAGGAAATTGGAATGCATCCTTTACACAATACTGAAACTTTATTTATCAAAACAAGTGTGTTAATGAGTCATTTTAACAATCAACAAGTTGAATTTAAAGAATTCTAATAATAATTTATGTATTGTATTTGAGAATAACAAATTGATTAAGAAAAGAGGGTGTTCATAATTCAGTAGTGAACTGAATCCGCATTATA
>CAMTOK010000076.1 GCA_947074115.1 uncultured Erysipelotrichaceae bacterium
ACAATTAGGCGATAATATCGCCTTTTTTCTTTACTTTAATTTATAATATTCGCTATAATGGTTGAAGAGGTGAGGGTATGCAAGATATATATTATGAAATAATAGGTGAAGGATTTCCTATTGTTGTTTTACATGGTAATGGTGAAAATCATCATTTATATGATCATATCATTAATAGATTTAAGGATACATATAAGTTCATTGCGATTGATTCACGTTATCATGGGAAATCTATTCATCAAGGTAATCTGAGTTATGAACAATTAAAAGAGGATACATTACAAGTTATAAATGAACTTAATTTAAAAGAATATGCCCTTATTGGATTTAGTGATGGTGGAATTGTTGGTTTACTTATGGCACAAAATGATGAGCGAATCAAGAGCCTTGTCACAATAGGACCAAATACGTCACCAAAAAGTTTTAACTTCTATGTCTTATTTGGAATGTGGCTAAATTGTTTTTGTTTATTACCGTTTAGTTTATATAATAAGGTAGCAAGAAATCAACTGAAAAGAACAATGTTAATGATAAAAGAACCCCATATTACTCAAGAAGACTTAGAATTAATAAGTTGTCCGACTTTGGTTATGGCGGGTGAGTATGACATGATCAAGAAGTCTGATTTTATAATGATCAGTGAATGTGTACAAGATGGTCAATTAGAAATAATAAAGGGACAAAATCATTCCCTCTTAAAAGAACCATCAAACTATATTGAAAACATAATAATGAATTTTATTAAAGAGAGAATCAAGGAGAATAAAGATGAAGAGTATTAGTGTAAGAGATATAACAATAGGGGAAGGGACTCCTAAAGTTTGTATACCGTTAGTTATAAAAAATATGACTGAATTAAAGTCTATGGAACCACTGATAAAAGAAGCATCATTTGATTTATTAGAGTTAAGAGTAGATTTTATAGAAAATTTATTAGAAGGATTAACTTTAGAAACGTTATTAGAAGAGCTAAGACAGTATACTGTTAAACCAATATTACTCACTTATCGTTCATTAAGAGAAGGTGGACAAATTCAATTAAGTGATGAAGAGTACTTAGAACTTGTATCTAGAGTCTGTTTAACAAAGTGTATTGATATGGTTGATATAGAAATGATGAGTGGAAACGCTCTTGTTTATAAGCTTGTGACTCACGCTCATAATGCACAAATACCTGTTGTTATGTCATATCACAATTTTGAAAGAACGCTTAAAAGAGAAGATATTATTGAGAAATTTGAATATATGGAAGCGATGGATGCTGATGTTATGAAAATTGCATTGATGCCTCATTCACCTCAAGATGTCTTAGAACTTATGAAAACAACATGTGATATGTCAATGCGTTCAGATAAACCTATTGTGACTATGTCTATGGGAACGTTAGGGAAAATTAGTCGTATTTCAGGTCAAGTGACTGGTTCAGCTATAACATTTGCATCATTAGACCAAGCATCTGCACCAGGTCAAATTGAACTGAATTCAATGAATACTATTTTAGATGTATTAAATCATGATTAATATAAAACACGCACGACAAGCATTTCAATGTTATTTATGTAACTATGATCTCACAATCCCATTACTCAAACTGAAAGTCATCCATTCATACGCTGTTATGAATATTATGAAAGAATTATCAGAATCATTACATTTGAGTGAGGAAGATTGCCAACTCGCAATGTTAATTGGATTGTTACATGATATAGGTCGTTTTGATCAATGGATGATTTATAAATCTTTTGAAGATCATAAAACAAGAGATCATGCTGATTATTCATCAGAAATATTATTTGATCAACATCTCATTTCTTCTTTTATTGAAACAAGAGAATATGATGATATAATTAAAGAAGCAATACAACAACATAATAAGTATCAAATTAAAGACGGTTTAGATCATCGAACACTTATGTTTGTTAATCTTATAAGAGATGCTGATAAATTGGATAATTTTAGAGTGAAAGAAGTAGAATCATTTGAAACGCTCTTTCAACAATCAAAAGAACAAATCGAACAACAAACAATATCATTAGAAGTTCAAAATGCTTTTAACAATCATCAATTGGTTTATTCACCAGATAGAAAAACACAACTTGATATGTGGTTATCTTATATTGCGTTTGTCTTTGATTTACATTTTAATGTTAGTTATCACTATATTCACCGTAATGATTATATTAATAAATCATTTGATCGTGTCTCTCCAATAGAAACACATTTATATCAACAATTAAAAGAAACAACACTTTGTTTCTTGGAAGGAAAAATAAATGAATCGTAAACGAACACAAAAATTAGTTTATATGTCATTACTAACAGCGATAGCGATTGTATTACATATGATTGAATCTACATTACCATTACCATTTCCATTAGGGATTAAACTTGGTCTTGCGAATATCATTTCATTAGTTGTGATAGAGCTATATGGACCAAAAGAAATGTTTATCATTAACTTTTTTAGGGTTGTCATTTCAGGTTTATTAAGTGGAATGATCTTCTCATACCCATTCTTTATGAGTTGTGGTGGGGTATTTTTAAGTTCATTAGCGTTATTAATATTAAAAAAGATCAACAAGTTACCAATGATTTCAATGTCTATTGTTTGTGCAATATGCCATAACATAGGACAAATCGTTGTGGCCTCATTTGTCATATCATCAGTTGCATTTATACCTTATTTATTTATGATGCTTGCATCATCAATACCAACAGGTATTATTACTGGTATGGCAGCAATAGAAATATTAAAACGTATTGGAAAAAAAGTGAATCCATAAAAGAAATCACAAAATCATGTGATTTCTTTTTTTATATAATGAATAGATATAAGCGAATAGTCATCGTATGAGTCGTAAGGGGTCTTATAGAACCTCATGATCTAATTTTGTAGAAAGCGCATACATTGTTTGATATAATAAATGAGGAAGGTGAACTTATGGAAGAATATATTTTATCAATAGATCAAGGAACGACAAGTACAAGAGCGATATTATTTAATAAAGAAGGCAAACTGTGTTATGTAAAACAAAGGGAGATTACACAACATTTTCCTCAAAGCGGTTGGGTTGAACATGACGCTAACGAAATTTATAATTCGGTATTAGATGTTGTCTCATCACTCTTTATACATGACAATATCCTACCTGAACAAATAAAAGGGATTGGGATTACAAATCAACGCGAGACAACTGTCGTTTGGGACAAGAGAACGGGACAACCTGTTTATCATGCGATCGTGTGGCAATCAAGACAATCGCAAGAACTTTGTGACACATTAATTAAAGATGGTTATAGTGACTACATACATCAAAAAACAGGGTTATTGATCAATCCTTACTTTAGTGCTAGTAAAATAAGATGGATACTTGATCATTGTGATAGAGATGAATCGGATTTACTATTTGGAACAATTGATACATGGCTGGTTTGGAAATTAACTGGTGGAAAAGTCCATGTGACTGATTATTCAAATGCATCAAGAACATTATTATTTAATATCCACACTTTAGAGTGGGATGAAGATTTACTTAAATTGTTTAATATTCCTAAAACAATGTTACCAGAAGTCAAAGATTCATCATATATCTATGGATATAGTGACGAGAACCTACTCACTGGCTTACATTTTAAAGCACCCATTTGTGGTATGGCGGGAGATCAACAAGCCTCATTATTCGGACAAACTTGTTATAATAAAGGTGACGTTAAGAATACCTATGGGACTGGATGCTTTATGTTAATGAATACAGGAAACGAAGCAATACAATCTCGTAGCGGGTTGCTGACTACAATTGCATGGGGGATTCACGGGGAAGTGACCTACGCAATTGAAGGTTCAGTCTTTATCGGTGGAAGCGTGATGCAGTGGTTACGGGATGGTTTAAAACTCTTTGATGATGTCAAAGAAAGTGAAGAACTTGCCTTAACATTAGAAACAAATGAAGGTGTTTATCTTGTTCCAGCGTTTGTTGGATTAGGAACACCTTATTGGGATAATGATGTGAGGGGGACGATTCTTGGTTTAACGAGAGGGACAACGAAGGCGCACATTTGTCGTGCAGCATTAGAAGCCATTTGTTACCAAAGTCGAGATGTTATAGAAACAATGAAGCAGGAATCTCATATCGAGCTTGAAACATTATGTGTTGACGGTGGAGCAACAGCAAACAATTTCCTCATGCAATTCCAATCAGACTTACTTGGAACGTTTTTACAAATACCAACAGTGAAAGAAACAACTGCACTTGGGGCAGCATATTTAGCTGGTTTGGCTATCGGTTTCTATGATTCAATGGAAGATATCAAATCAAAACATAGAATCGAGACAAGTTATACACCTCAAATGAGTGTTGATGTCCGTGAAAAATATTACGATATGTGGATCAAAGCAATACAAGCTACACAAATCTTTAAATAGTTGTTTCAAATTCTGCAATTATAAAGCGTATTGATTATGTTTATAATAAAATCAACAAAAAAAGGAGGTCTATTATGGCATTAGATAAAGATTTTTTATGGGGTGGCGCACTTGCAGCACACCAATTTGAAGGAGGCGTATTAAATACTTCAAAAGGATACAGTGTTGCTGACGTTATGACAGCTGGTGCACATGGAACGCCAAGACGTATAACAGAAGAAATTATGGAAAATGAATATTATCCTAATCATGTAGGTATTGATTTCCATGGTAACTATAAAGAAGATATTAAATTATTTGCAGAGTTAGGATTTAAATGTTTTAGAACATCAATCGCTTGGACACGTATCTTTCCTTTAGGTGATGAAGAAACACCAAATGAAGAAGGATTACAATTCTACGATGATGTATTTGATGAATTATTAAAATATGGTATTGAACCAGTTATTACATTATCTCACTTTGAGATGCCTTATCATCTTGCAAAAGAATATGGTGGATTCTTAAATAGAAAAACAATCGAATTCTTTGTAAAATTCGCTAAAGTCTGTTTTGAAAGATACAAAGGTAAAGTTAAATATTGGATGACTTTTAATGAAATCAATAACCAAATGAATTATGTAAATGATATCTTTGGTTGGACAAACTCAGGAGTTCATTTTGGTGATTATAAAAACCCTGAAGAAGCAATGTACCAATGTGGACATTATGAATTGGTTGCAAGTGCATTAGCAGTAAAAGCAGGTTATGAAATCAACCCTGATTTTAGAATTGGAAATATGATTGCAATGGTACCAATTTATCCATTCTCATGTCGTCCATCTGATATGATGTTATCAGTGGAACAAATGCATGATCGTTGGTTCTTCTGTGATGTACAAGTTCGTGGTCATTATCCACGTTATGCATTAAAAATGTTTGAAAGAAAAGGATTTAACTTAGATATTACTGAAGACGATTTAAAAGCATTAAAAGAAGGAACTGTTGATTATATTGGATTCTCTTATTATATGACAAATACAGTTGATTCAACTGTTCATAATGATGTTTCTAAATCATTAGATGGTTCAAGTGAACACTCAGTGAAAAATCCATTTATTAAAGAATCTGATTGGGGATGGGCGATTGATCCAATCGGTTTAAGATATGCATTAAATCAATTCTATGAAAGATATGAATTACCATTATTTATTGTTGAAAATGGTTTTGGTGCAATTGATCAATTAGAAGATGATGGTTCATGCCATGATGATTATAGAATTAATTATTTAAAAGCTCATATTGAAGAAATGAAAAAAGCAGTTGAAATTGATGGAGTTGAACTAATGGGTTATACACCATGGGGATGTATTGACTGTGTTTCATTTACAACAGGAGAAATGAAAAAACGTTACGGATTTATTTATGTAGATCGTGACAACGCAGGTAATGGAACATTAAAAAGAAGTAAGAAAGATTCTTTTGAATGGTACAAAAAAGTTGTCGCAAGTAATGGTGAAGATTTAGGATAAGCTATAGATTTCTATAGCTTTTTTTAGTGAGGGGAGAAGTGAATATGGAGAATGGTAGGTAGTGACTTTCCCCTCACTATAAGATACAATAGAAAAACATATATCTCTTGAAAGGAAGTGAATTTTTGAATTTTCAAGAATTTAAAGACATATTGAAGACTCATAGATGTGAAGATCTTAAAGGTCATGAGTTCATTATTGATAGTCATGATGAACTCATGACGCGATATCTGTACATATTACATAAAAAGAATATATTTAAAATAGAAACGCCAATGATTATTGATCGAGAGTGGTTAGCGTATAAAGAATTGATATGTGAATTAGATGGTGAAAAACATTTTATATTAGCGATTGATGGTATGATTGCATCAGGGAAAACAACACTCTCTCATCTCATAAAGCAACTCTTTGATGCGAGTGTTATTCACATGGATGATTTTTATCAACCTATTGAAAGACGAACTGATGATGTTGCAGGTAATATAAATATCGAAAGACTTATTGATGATGTTGTTGTTCCTATTCAAAAAAAGAAAAATATTGAATACAGACGTTTTCTTTGTCAAAGTCAAAGTTACGACCAAACAAAAATCATACCCTATACAAACGGACGTTATGTAATCGAGGGGACGTATGCCCTAATTGAACAATTAAATGGTCTTTATAGTCATCGTATTTTTTTAAACATAACAACTACACAGCGTATAGAGAGAATTACAGCACGTTCTAAAAATAGGGTTCAACAGTTCATTGAACAATGGATTCCACGTGAGGAGGCTTATATTGAGCGTTATCAACTTAGAAATCAGGAGTATGTATTAAATAAGTCATTTTTTATTGATTAAATCATATAATATAGTGGTGATAAAATGAGGATCAATACAAATGAACTTAAAACATGTCTATTATATGCTTTTAAACCTTACTTTAAAGAATATAATATTCGAGTAAAAGATGTGAAATTAAAGATTGACGAATGGATTTATATTAAAGCAGTTGTTCACTATGAAAATTATATTTTAGATTTACAAGGTAAATTTCAAATTGATTATACCAATGGATCTTTTATATTTAAAAATATAGAAGGTAAAGCATCTTATTTATTTTTACAATTAGATTTATTACAATTGATTAAACAATTGGTGAATGATGATCGAGTTATTATTAGAGATCAATCTTGTTATATTAACATTGATATTCCAATTGAAAGAATTGATATTTTAGACGATGAAATTGAATTGACATTGCAATAAACTGTAGATATTCTACAGTTTTTTTGTATGAAAAAGACAGATTGGAAACAATCTGTCTTAT
>CAMTOK010000077.1 GCA_947074115.1 uncultured Erysipelotrichaceae bacterium
GTTGCAGGTATTTTCGCAACAGCGTTTGTATCAACAGGAGTATTATCTAAATTAATATATGGTTCATCTAATTTTAAAGCTAATGCTTCTAATGTTTGTTCTTCAGTAACAAATCCTAAGTCAATTAAATGTTGACCAATCTTTTTACTACGATCATTCTTTTGTGCATCTAATGCTAGATTTAATTGTTCACTCGTAATAATACCTTGTTCAATAAGAACTTCACCAATTCTAACCATTTTCATTTGAAATACCTCCTATTTTAATTTTACCCATGGATTATCATTTTGACTTGAAATCGTTGGTCTTTGATTATCGTATGCATGGAAATGTGTACATTTGTATAAGCCAATCGTTACAGAATTGTTTCCATTACCATATGACTTAGAATTTTTATCAAAGTAAATCACATCATCCATTAAATAAACACTATTCTCATTAAAATCTATTGAAATCTCCTGCCAACTCGCTTTACCTTCACTATTCAGCTGTCCTGGTTCTGATGGATTCCCGTTATAGTTTGCATATTTAATAAAATAGCGGACATATGGTTGTTGAGTTACTGGATCTTTCTCAGTTATTTTATATATATTTGATGCTGAAACTGTATCTTTTACAGCTGGTATAGTTGGATTCAATGAAGAATTATATTCTTTTACTTGTGATAAATCGATACCATTCACTTTTTTTATAATCGTTTGATTATATAAGGAAAGTGCAGGTGATGTCACATTGACATGTGATGCATTATTTCCTTTTGCTATTGCAGCATTTTTTGATATTTGTTTCCAATATACAGGTGCATCGTTTCCGATACCTGGTTCATATTTTGATAGAGTTGATTCGTTTGTTCCTTTATTAATTAAATCTTGAATACATTCATAATAGGCACCTTTATGAAGAACAACATCTCCTTTTTGATATGCACTTAAGACATACCATTCTGCACTAATTCGTTTCCACCATGATCCAGCTCCAATTGCACCTGGATAATCATAATAATTTGATTGATTTAAATTCATCCACCAGTATCCATCATAATAGACAAAATCATATTTATAAAAATAACGTTGTGGAACGCTTGAATCCCACTTTCCTCTATTATTAAGCGGATTAACAAGACTTAATTGATCAGCAACCGTACCTTCTCCTTCTCTCATTTCTTCTTCACCTGAATTTGAAGAAACAGTTTTTGTACGACTATAGAAGATATAGTGACTTAATGGACTTACTTCAACTTGTGCTTCGGTATATAAACCTTGACTTAATAACTCATCGCTTACTGAAAGGTTTAAAAACATAATTGTATCTGAATAAGAGTAAGTTTGTTTTGTTCCATTTTTCATAGAATAAACCAAATCAACTCTTGCTTCATTTCCAAAATCACCTTTAACAGTCAGATAAAAATCTCTTTGAGAATAGAATCCATCGTCAAAAACTTGGACATCATTTTTATATAATCGACCATCCTGTACATATAAGTAATTCCAATGTTCATCTGATATTAAAGATGATGCGCCTTCACCAGTTGGTGATAAAATTTTAACATCTGTAGAGTAAGCTATTTCACTACGAATGTAGTCAACAATCGAAGAGATTGTTCTTTTATCCATATCTACTTCAATTGTTGAGGAATAAAAGTCTGTTGAAGAAATAATCATCGAACCACCAATAAGTAATGCGACAACACCAATTGCCATTGAAATAACAACTTCAACTAGAGTAAATCCTTTTCGATTCTTCATTTTATCCCTCCTTAATTAGTAGCGTAGTAAACATGTTGATTGGATTTTATAAATTCTCCATTTAATACTTGTTGTTTTGTATAAACTTGATTATTAATTGTTAATTGAGCGTAATTATTTGGTGCCCAATCCGTTGTCGTTGAACCATTGTAAGTCGCAACACTATTATTTGGTAAAACCAAATATCTTGTGTTTGTCGCAATGGCCATTCCATAAACTGCTGGAACATTCCCAAATGATTGAAGATCATGTTTTTGAACATAAACCCATTCTATAACATAACCATCTGGATATAAATATTCTAAACGATTATCTTGTATAACTTTATGAATCGTAGATTCACTTGGGGTGTTGTAAATATATGCGTCTACACCTGTACCAAAGTACGAATTTGTATCATAATTAACCGCAAAGTCGACATGACCCAATTCTTTAAATCCCCATCTATTGATATTGCTCTGTGAAGTTGGGAAGGCCCACATATCATTTGCAGTCCATAACATGAACATTGCAGTAACACCGTTCATTTCAGCTTCAGTTCCTCCACCAGATGAACCTCCACTTCCACCATTTCCACCAGTAAATGCACTATCTGGTAAATAGGGAACTGATGTTGCTGATAGAATTCTTCTTAATCTCACTTGAACACTATCATTACCGTTGATTGTTTGATCATTTGAATAGACATTAACATCTAATTCTTTTTGTGATCCATTCACTTTTAATGAAATTTTTTGACCTTCAATAAGTGTTAAATCATCACCCATAACGATAAGAGATGAATAAAGATCATTTGTTGTATTTTTGATTAATGCTGCTTCTGACATAATGTTAGAAACATTGAAAAATCCAAGGATAAACATCCCACCTGCTAATGCAAGGATCATAAACGTTACAAGAGTTTCTACAAGAGTGAAACCATTACAATTCGATTTCTTCATAAGCATTCTCCCCTAGTCTTGAATATCCTTTTTTATACCAAGTGTCATTGTGTTTTTGCATCGTTAAACGTAACTCTTCTTTTTGAGAGCTATAAATTGAGACAACTTCAATATAAATAATATTATCTTGATTTGCATCTTTTGAAATTTCCCCACTTAATTCACCCGCTTGAGATGAAGGAAGGACAATATCTGTTAAAGTAATCACTGATGTTGTTGGTATATATGATACGTTGTTATTATTAATTTCAACTGCAACACTATCTAAAAGAGCTATTGCATTAAAATAGGCTTGTTTTTTAGCATGATCATTAACAGATTTTTTTTGATAATTTGTTGCTATTCCTAATGAAAATCCAAGGATAACCAAAAGAATCATTGATATAATTAATCCATCAATTATAGTTGAACCTTTATTGTTTCCTATCTTCATGCTTAACCCTCCTTATATAGATGTCATATAAAAGTTTAATGTATACGATACAGTCAATCCACGTTCATTTTGTGAATATGACATCGAAACAACTTCAATTCCATCCATTTTAACAAATGTATTCATACAATCACGTATTTGATCAGATGTCCCAATAGCTGATCCTGTTAACGTTACTTGAGAAACATTAGCTACTTCACTTGTTTCATCACCTTTAATCACTTTAGCATTTTCTACTAAACCAACTTGTAAAGATAATGTTCGTAAATTATGTGCTTGTATAACTCCAGTCACTGTTTTTTCAATAATTTCACTATCTAAATAGTCATTATAATCTTCTATAACTTTTAATAATTCATCCTTTTTTAAAGCAAGTTCACTTGCTGCAGATTGATATGATAAAAGTTCCATTGTTTTTGTACCATTAACTGATAATTGATCTTGATAGGTTGCTTTTAATGCATTTGATTGATCTAAAGCAGGAACAATAAGAAAGAACCATCCAATCATAACAACCAAAAAGATCATAAGAACGTAAAGTAATGTTTGTTCTCTTTTAGATAATTGATTATAGATATCTTTCATTCTACTCCCCTCCTAACAAAGTAATTGATACATTAAATATATAAGTATATGTTTGTGTATTCGTTACCAAATTGTTACTTGTTGATGATGTATACCCTGTATAACTCACCATTGGGAAAATTGAATATGTTTTTAATCGAGTAACATATCTTTCAGCTTCAGTGACATCTCTCGCTGTTAAACCAACATTTAGTGTATATGATGATTGGTTGTATCCTACTGATTCTATTGTCATACCAGTCGCTAATGAATCATACACAGCGTTAATTTTATCACTTGTCATCTTTGGTAATGCTGTTAAATAATTATTTAATAAATCTATATCTTCTTTTGTTTCTGTTAGTGCAACTAACTCGTAATAAGGTTCTTTATCTATTGATGTGATTTGAAAATCTAATTGACTATTTTCCTCTAATAAATTATCTACTTTTCTTTGTAATGAAATATTGCTAAATAAAACAAATGAATAGACACCCGCAATAACAAGAACAATTGCTAATGGAATAACAAGTTTACTTTGTAACGGATTCTTTTTGTGTTGATTGTGATCTTTATTATAGGCAGTTAATAAGTCTAATTCTTTTTGTTTAATATTATAAAACATAAACTACCTCACCTTCTTCCAAAATGCCCTAATGGGAGTACATATTCATTTAAATCAAAAGTATTATTTCCATCCCTTTTCGCATAGACAAATTTAGATTTAGGGAATGTTTGTGCTTGTAATGTTAACGTATCTTGAATACGTTCAAATAATGTTGCAGAGTTTTCTTTCTCTAACCCCATAACATAAACATCACTAATTGGTGCTGATTTCTGTGATGATGTTGAGAACTGAACCAAATGTGAAATAGAACGAATAACATCATTATCAAATTCAGGCGTTCCTTTTGTTGAAAAGATACGTGAACGGTCTGTTAATGTATAATTATTATCTATAAATAAAATACTTGTTAAATTGTTTCCATCAACTTGTGTCACAATATATGATTTATCAATAAGACCAGGAATGATTGATGTAAACTTCATTAATGCATTAATTGAATAATCAATTGACAAGATTTTAATATGTGCTTGTTTAAACACATCTATATATGATTCAATAAATGATTTTGCAACACCTACAGCGAGTATTCTATATGTCTTTTTAACTTCAATACCTTCTCCAAGGTAACAATAATCATAAATCATTTCTCCTTTAGATGATTCATCTAAAGACACTTCATTTTTAATAAATTCTTCTATTTGATCTCGTTTCATAAAAGGAATTGTTAATTGTTTTGCAATAATTTTTGCACTATCAACAATTAAATGAACTGCTTCAATACCCTTATCTTTTAATGTTTGTAATTGTCTTTTTAATTCTACATCATCAATAACAACACCATTTAGAATAACGCCTTCTGGTAAAGGCAATTTCATATAATCTTCTATTTGAATCATATCATTTTTTCTTTCACCCGTAATTATAGAAAGAAATTCGTTTGATATAAAAATTACGCCTTCTCTTCTCATTGATTGTCCTCCTAACTTGCGCCAATACTTCCATATAATTGATAAACCGGAAGCATAACAGCCAATATAACTACACCAATAATAAATCCTATTATAATAATCATTAAAGGTTGTAACAGTGTAACAAGTCTTTCTGTCGCAACTTCTGCTTCATAATCAAAATCATTCGCAATATTCAATAACATATCATCAAGAGCACCACTTTCCTCTCCAATGAATACTGAACTTGCTAATTTAGGATCAAAACCTTCTACATCTGATATTGCTTGTGATAAAGAACGCCCATCTCTTACATCACGTATTATTTTTTCAAATTGTGCTTCAATAAATGAATTGTTAATTGTTGATTTTGCTAATGATAAAGCATTTAACATAGTGACACCACTTGAATAAAGTGAACTAAAACTTCTTGCAAAACGTGCTGTATAAATAACTTTCGTTAACTCTGATACTTTAGGACATTTAATTTTAAATTCATCCCATTTATAACGGATTGAATCAACACGCATCATGAGTGATACAATAGCAATAATACTTAAAACAAGAACAATGACCCAATACCAATATTGAATCATAAATCGAGAAATCACAAACATAATTTCTGTTATAAGGGGTAATGGATTTCCTTCAAATGCAGTAAAGAATTGAGGTAAGATCAATGTAAAGACTGCAATAATAACAAAGATTGTGACAATAACGAGAATCATTGGATAAAGCATTGCACTTCGAACTTTATTTTCTAATTTATAATCTTTTTCAAATTGATCTGCTAAACGTATAGCGACTTTATCCATTAATCCTGATGATTCACTTGCACGAAGCATGTTAATCATCAATGAAGGGAATGTCTCACTATGCTCTTCTAATGCTGATGATAATGTATATCCTTGTTGTAACTTAATATATAAATCTTTATAAATATCATTTAAACGTTGGTTTGTATTTCTTTTTGAGATAATATTAATAGTCATAATCAAAGAAATACCAGAACCTAACATTGTCCCTAACTCTCTACAAAACGTCGATAATTCATTTAGTTTCATTTTTGGTTTCTTTTTATGATCTTCAACTTCAGTTGCTTTAATCAAATAAAGATTTTCATCGCGTAAATAAGCATATAAATCTTCTCTAGAAGGAAATTCTTTTTTACCACGAAATACCTTTGAATGTATATCTTTAGCGACATACTTGTAATTCGCCATTTTGTTCACCCTTTCTGACTATAATCCGTATAAACTTAAATACCAATTCATTAAAGTTTGCCCGTAAATTAATCCTATAAATAATCCAAAACATAAATAAGGCCCAAAGGCTATATGTCCTTTTCTTTCAACACGATGTGTTACCATTAAATAAATAGCGTATATTCCTGCAATGAGTATTCCAATAAAGCCAGCGACAATCATGCTAGGCGTTCCTAACATCATTCCACAAGCACCTAATAACTTTATATCTCCTCCACCAAAACTATCTGGTACGATACAGTTAATCAAACACAAAGGCACACTTATGATAAAAATGCCTCCAATACGACTTAACCATGATATATCTGTGAAAGGTATACTGATTATTGAAACAATAAGACATGCAATAACTAAACTATCCGGTATAATCATTGTATCATTATCAATTAATGAAATTGATACTAAGATCATGGAAAAAGAAAAAGATATAAGTGTCATAAATGAAAAACCATAAACAAAGAAACAAAACATTCCTAATAGTCCACCAACAAGTTCAACAAGTGGATAACGAATAGATATTTTTTCTCCACAAAAACGGCATTTCCCTTTTAAAATAATCCAACTGAGAACAGGAATCATATCATAAGGCTTTAAGGTTTTATTACAACTTGGACAAAAGCTTCTTCCCTTTGCGACATTCAATTCTTTTGGGACACGATAGATCACAACATTCATAAAACTCGCTATACAAGACCCAAATACAAATACATAAACATAAAAAAATACAATTATTGGTTCCATATTATACTCCTATAAAAAACACAAGAAACCCTCTTA
>CAMTOK010000078.1 GCA_947074115.1 uncultured Erysipelotrichaceae bacterium
TTATGGAAAGTTTTCAAAATGTACTCATGAAGTTTGGAACATTTGCAAGTCAAAACAAGTATTTAAAAAGTATTAAAAATGCTTTTCAAACATTCTTGCCCTTTACGATCATAGGCGCAATCGGAGTTTTATGGTCACATGTTATTTGTAATGCCAATACAGGACTAGGGAGTATATGGTCACCGATTATGGCATTAAGTTTTTTGAATCCTGCATTTGATGCATTAAACTTTGCGACTATTGGTTGTATTAGTGTTGGTATCACGTATTTAATTGGAGCTGGTATTGCAGAAGAAAATAACCACAGTACACTCTTTTGTGGTTTACTCGCTCTTATTGCTTTGATCACTGTCACACAGACATCTACACAAATTGAAGTCGGTGGTGAAATTATTGCGAACGTAAATGGAATCTTTAGTGATTCATTAGGGAGTACAGGTTTGTTTACGGGGATGTTAATTGGTGTATTATCAGTAGAAATATTTAGTGCCTTATTTAAAATAAATGGTTTAAAAATTAAGTTGCCGGAACAAGTTCCTCCTCAAATCGCAAAATCATTTGAATATTTGATTCCAGCTTTTATAACAATCGCTCTTATTTCAATTATAGGATTATTGGTTCGTTTAGGTACTGGATCATATATTAATGAATTGATCTTTGAATTTATCCAAAAACCTTTAACATCAATTGGTGGATCTTTACCAGGTATACTCATCTTTATTTTAGTGAGTTGTATCTTTTGGTCAATTGGGTTACATGGAGATAATATGATCGGTGGCGTTTATGAACCAATCGTAACTGCATTGATGATTGAAAATTTGACTGCTGTTCAAAACGGTTTATCTCCGACAAATATCATTAACTATTCATTCAATAGAACCTTCTTTGCGACAGGTGGAACAGGATGTATGTTGGCTTTAACTCTTGCGATATTACTTGCTGCAAAAAGACCTGAAAACAAATCAATTGGAACACTTGCTTTAGTTCCAAACTTATTTAATATAGGTGAAGTTAATATGTTTGGTGTACCTGTCGTTCTTAATCCATTGTTAATTATTCCATTTATTATAGCTCCATTAGTATCTATGACATTTGGATATATCTTGACAACTATCGGTTTCTGTCCTGTTATGTATATACAAGTTCCTTGGACAATGCCACCTTTCTTAATGGGATTCTTAGCTTCAGGTGGTAATATTATGGGAGGTATCTCTCAGTTATTAGCTGTTTTATTGAGTGTCGCAATTTACTTCCCATTTATTAAATTATATGAAAAACAACAATATCAATTAGAACAAGATAATTTATAAACTATAAAAACAAAAGGCTTCATAGGAAGCCTTTTTCTCATATAGGAATTATTATAGGAAAGTTTATAATTATGTTATAATAAATCCGAGGTGATGTTATGTTGCTTAGACAATTAAAATATTTTATAACAATAGTTGATTCAGATAGTTTTACCGAAGCTGCAGAGAAGTGTTTTATTTCTCAGTCTGCTATCTCTCAACAAATGAAATCATTAGAAGAAGAATTAGGTGTGACATTGTTAGTGAGAACAAATCGTCAATTGTCATTAACAGAGGCAGGAGAATACTTTTATAGACATGGAAAAGCACTATTAAATGATTTTGATCACGTCATAACAGAAACAAAAAGACGAGGAGAAGATCATGAATTATCACTTAAAATAGGATATTTAAAGGGTTATGGAGCAACAGAATTACATCAAGCAGTCGCAAGTTTTTCTTCTACATATCCTGAAGTTTCCTTTTCGATTATGAATGGAACGCATGAAGAACTTTATCATGTCTTAAGATCTCATGACGTTGATTTACTAATAAGTGATCAAAGGCGTGCATTTAATGAAGATTATTTTAATTATGAATTGATGTTAAGTGATTGTTTTATTGAAATATCATCTTATCATCCTTTATCAAAGAAAACCTCTTTATCATTTGAAGATTTAAAGGGTTTAACATGTATTGTTATTTCTACTAAAGATCAAGTTTTAATAGAAGAAGATTTCTACAAAAATACTTTAGGTTTTCATAATCAATTCTTGTTTTCTGAAACATTAGAAGATGCCCGATTAATGGTTGTGAGTCAAAGAGGATTTATGCCAATAGAAGCTTTAGGAACTTTAACACCTCCAGCACAAGGTATAGCTCGTATTCCACTTATCAATAAAGGAAAACCACTACAAAGAAAATTCTGTGCTTTTTGGGAAAAAGAAAGAACGAATTATTATATAGAAGAGTTTGTTGATGTATTAAGACAGTTATTGGTTCAATAACTGTCTTTTTCTATAAGTTTTACTTATGGATAACATAAGGAGTAAAAATTGTTTGAAAAAATGATGTCACGTATAATATGGTTGAGGTGAATACTATGAATAAATCTTTAATTGTTTTTTTCTCTCATGAGAAAGAGAATTACGTCAATGGGCGTATTGTTGAATTAGATATAGGAAATACAAAGGTGGTAGCGAACAAATTAAAAGGGATTACAAATTCAGATCTATTTGAAATCTTACCATTACATGAGTACCCTTTTGATTATAATGAGTGTACACGTGTCGCAAAAGATGAATTGAATAAAAATGCACGACCAAAGATCAAAAACATTGTTTCTCATATTGAAGAGTATGACACAATCTATCTTGGTTACCCAAATTGGTGGGGAACGATGCCAATGTGTGTTATGACATTTTTAGAATCTTATCGTTTAGATGATAAAACAATTGTTCCATTTTGTACACACGAAGGAAGTGGAATGGGCCAAAGTGTTCAGGATATAAAAAGGCTCGTCCCTAACAGTATTGTCACTAGCGGGATCGCTATTTATGGAAGTCGTGTACAAAATTGTGATGAACAACTCACAAGATTATTAAATAGGGGGAATAATTATGGCAATTAGTAAAAAAGCATTAGAATATCATGAAAAGATGTTTCCTGGCTATGAATCAAAATTCTTAGAAACAGATCCTGAATTTATTGAATTATTTGATAACTTTGCGTTTGATGAAGTTGTTCATCATGATGACTTAGATGATCATACACGTTTTCTATCAATTCTAGCTGTTTTGGTTGGGAGTAGTGCAATTGATGAATTTAAAGCAATGATAAAAGCAGCCTATAATTTTGGTGTGACACCAATAGAAATGAAAGAAATTGTGTATCAAGCTGTTGCGTATTTAGGAATTGGACGGGTTTTTCCTTTCCTACACGCAGTGAATGATTTTATTATCAGTGTTGGTATCAATCTGCCACTAAAACCACAATCTTCAACAAATCACACTAATCGCTTAGAAAAGGGAAGAGATGCACAAATCGCTATATTTGGTGAGCATATGAAAGATTTCTATAAATCAGGTTATGATGACACAAAACATATTAATTATTGGCTAACAGATAACTGTTTTGGTGATTATTATACAAGAGGTGGATTGAGTGCTTCACAAAGGGAATTGATTACATTTTGTTTCCTATACGCCCAAGGCGGATGTGAACCACAACTGTTGTCACATACCAAAGCAAATATAGGTTTAGGAAATGATAGAGCATTTTTAATAAAGGTTTTATCTCAATGCATTCCCTATATTGGCTATCCAAGAACATTAAATGCATTAAAAGTCCTCAATGATGTAACAGGAGAAAACAAATGAAAAAAGATGTTGTCTTATTAGTTGGAGCAGGTCAAATCGGTCTTGCGATCACCAGAAGAATTGCACATGGAAAAACAGTTATTGTTGGAGATGTCAAAAGAGAAAACGCTGATGCGGTAGCACAAGTCTTAAATGAAGCAGGATTTGAAGCAATCAGTACAATTGTTGATTTAGGATCTAAAGAATCAATTTTAAACTACATGAATGAAGCATTAACATATGGTGAGATTGTTCATCTTGTTAACGCTGCTGGGGTTTCACCAAGTCAAGCATCGATCAAAAAGATTATTGATGTAGATTTGTATGGGACTGCTGTTTTATTAGAGGAAGTTGGAAAAGTTATTAAATCAGGGGGAACGGGAGTCAGTATTTCAAGTCAATCAGGACACAGAATGGAAGCACTTGATGAGACTATAAATGAACAATTTGCATTAACTCCAGTTGATCAGTTAAGAGATATAGATATCTTAAAAGAAGAAAATATTAGAGACAGTTTGCATGCCTATCAACTTGCGAAACGTTGTAATGTCTTTCGCGTAAAAGCAGAAGCTGTTAAATGGGGATACAGAAATGCGCGCATCAATTCTATATCACCAGGAATTATCGTGACACCATTAGCCCTTGATGAATTTAAGGGACCACGAGGGGATTTTTATAAAAACATGTTTGAAAAGTGTCCAGCTGGACGACCAGGAACAGCGGATGAAGTCGCAGGACTTGCTGAACTGATGTTAGGACATCAAGGGGCATTTATAACAGGATCAGATTTCTTAATAGACGGTGGCGCAACAGCGTCATACTTCTATGGACCATTAAAACCAGAGTAAAGGAGAGATATTATGGAATACGTTAACTTAGGAAAAACAGGACTAAAAGTATCACGCATATGTTTAGGGTGTATGGGATTTGGGAGTGAGACACGCGGTGGGATCACTGCGACAATAGGTGAAGAAGAAGCACGCTCAATTATTAAACACGCTCTAGATCAAGGTATTAATTTCTTTGATACAGCAAATTATTATTCGCTTGGAGAATGTGAAGAAATACTCGGTCGAGCACTCAAAGACTACGCTAATAGAGATGATGTTGTCATTGCGACAAAAGCCTATTTTCCAATGTTCAATGGAGCAAACGCTAAGGGCTTATCAAGAAAGGCTTTGTTTAGTGAAGTTGAACATTCATTAGAAAGATTACAAACTGATTATATAGATTTGTTTGTTATTCATAGATGGGATTACAATACACCGATTGAAGAAACAATGGAAGCATTACACGACCTCGTTAAAATGGGAAAAGTGAGATACATTGGCGCAAGTGCAATGTATGCCTGGCAGTTTATGAAAGCCAACTCTATCGCAAAACAAAACGGATGGACACAGTTTGTCTCAATGCAAGATATGATCAATCTTGTTTATAGGGAAGAAGAAAAAGAAATGATACCAATGTGTATCTCAGAGAACATTGCATTAACACCATTTTCACCATTAGCCCATGGCTTGTTTAATAAACCAATCGACGCTATAAGAAGTGATGCTTGTGGAAAACTTCAAAGCGAATATATCTTAGAACATGACAAAGAAATCGTTAAAAGACTCTATGAAGTCTCAAAAAAATATAATAAATCAACAAGTCAAATTGCACTCGCTTGGTTATACTCAAAACCATATATAACATCACCATTAATAGGGGCATCAAAGATCAAATATATTGATGAAGCAATAGAAGCTTTATCAATAAAACTTACACAAGAAGATATTGTCTATTTAGAAGAACCTTATGTACCACACAATCAATATGGGTTTAAATAATGGAAAACTATTATCAATATTTTAAAGAAAAAGGGAATCATCCTCATAAGGATGATATTCTTTCTTTAGAGAAAACATTCGTTTTTTCAAGTTTTAAAAGAAGAGATGCTTATCAGCTAGTTTGTGTTATTGTAGAACATGCAAAGAAGTTAAACTGTCATATTGGTATTCGTATCGTACTAGAAAATGAAATTGTTATAGAATACTATGATGATCATCTTGATATAAAGAATGCAAAGTCATGGATAGAAAGAAAAGAGAATGTGACGATGAACAGCACCCATTCTTCATACTATTGCTTTCTTGATAGCTTTGATAAAACACAATATGATGAAATGATTTTGGATGAAAGTTATGCAGTATGTGGTGGGAGTTTTCCAATAAGAATCAATGATAAATTTATTGGTGCAATCACTGTAACGGGAAGAAGACCCCATGAAGATCATCAAATCATTATAGATGGAATGAGAATATATAAGGAGAGATAACGATGAGTGATAAATTTGGTTTTGGTTGTATGAGACTACCGATGAACGGTAGTGATGTAAATTATGAAGAATTTAATAAAATGATAGATGTGTATATGGAAAATGGATTTAATTATTTTGATACTGCTCATGGATATATAGAAGGAAAAAGTGAAACAGCGATCAGAGATTGTCTTGTTTCTCGTTATCCAAGAGAATCATACACAATTACAAATAAATTAAGTGGTCACTATTTTAAAAATGAAGATGATATTAGACCTTTATTTGAAAAACAATTAAAACAAACAGGTGTAGATTATTTTGATTACTATTTAATGCACGCTCAAGATCGTGAAAACTATAAACACTATACAAAGTGTAGAGCTTATGAAATTGCTCAAGAATTAAAGGCAGAAGGTAAAATTAAACATGTGGGTATTTCTTTTCATGACACTGCAGATGTATTAGATATGATATTAACAGAACATCCAGAAATAGAAATTGTACAAATTCAGTTTAATTATATTGATTATGATAATTCAAGCGTTCAAAGTCGTAAGAACTATGAAGTATGTGTTAAACATAATAAACCAGTATTAATTATGGAACCATTAAAAGGTGGTGGTTTGGTTAACCTTCCAACAGCTGCTAGAGAGGTATTAGACCAATTAAATAATGGAAGTTACGCAAGTTATGCAATGAGATTTGCAGGACAATTTGATTCAGTTGTTAAGGTTTTATCGGGTATGAGTACATTAGAACAAACAAAAGATAATGTCACTTATATGAAAGATTTAAAACCTCTAAGTGAAGAAGAAAACAAAGCAATCCAACAGGTCATCAATATTATTAATGAAGTCGGGGGAATTGCTTGTACAGGATGTCGCTATTGTGTTGATGGTTGTCCTATGAATATCGCTATTCCTGATTTATTTGGGTGTTATAATGCAAAAAAACAATTTAATGATTGGAACAGTGATTATTACTATGGTGTTCATACCAAAACAAATGGTAAAGCATCAGATTGTATAGGCTGTGGACAATGTGTTCACATCTGCCCACAACATTTACCAATCATAGAAGACTTAGCTATTGTTGCGGAAGTTTTTGAGAAATAAAAGAACACCCTTCGGTGTTCTTTTATGCTTTGACTTGTAATTCTTCCATAATAAATGGCGCAATTTCATCAACAGTTAAACCTAAAACTGTCGCAAATTCTTGGTGAACCATTTTTTCCGCTTCTAAGAGTATAGACTCATCAGTCGCATGAAATTTTCTTCCT
>CAMTOK010000079.1 GCA_947074115.1 uncultured Erysipelotrichaceae bacterium
CTGTTGATGAAACAAAACTTATTGGCTATGAAGTCGATATCTTAGGTGATATGGAAGAAGGATTTACGATTTTTAATGCGGCTGATATGAGTCGAGATGTAAGTGTCGTCATAAAATGGGAATGTGAACCTTTAGAACAAGTTGTTATTCATTTGCTTAGTAACGGTATAGAAATAGATAGTGCTATCTTAAATAAAGATAATCATTGGTCTGAGTTCTTTACTCATCTTCAAATGTATAAAAATGATCAATTGATTGAATATACAGTCGTTGAAACAAAAATCGAAGGTTATGAAACAGAAGTTATAGGAAATATGAATGATGGCTTTACGCTTATTGTAAAAAAAGGAAAAGACCCTCACTGTATAACTGTATTAGAAATATTCCTATTGCTCATTCTCTTTGTCACTATGTCAAGCATATGCAATCCATTTTGTCCATGTTGTATGACGGATTGGATGTCATGTTAAATGATAGGACAGATGTAGAGAATTTATAATATAAAAAACTATAAAGTGTTATGAAGAAAAGTGCGAAAGCACTTTTTTTCTAGACATAGAGTGCACTCCAAGTGTTATAATCTTATTATGGAGGTAAATTATGAGATATTTATATTTAATGAGACATGGTCAAACTTTATTTAATGAAACAAGAAAAATACAAGGGTGGTGTGATGCACCATTAACAAAGCTTGGTATAATGCAAGCAAAAGTTGCTGGAGAATACTTTAGTAAAAATCACATTATAATTGATCGTGCATTTAGTTCTACATCAGAACGTGCATGTGATACTGCTGAAATTGTATTAGGTCATCAAAACTATACACGTACCAAAGGTCTTAAAGAATGGAACTTTGGAACATTAGAGGGAGAAAGTGAAGATTTAAATCCACCGATTCCCTATGGAGACTTCTTTAAACAATATAATGGAGAAGGTGAAATGGAAATGAGAGAACGCGTGGCAAAAACGTTAGAAGAGATAATGAGTCAAACAACTGAACAAAATGTCTTAGCTGTGAGTCACGGTGCAGCTTGTCGAGGTTTTATGAGATATTGGGAAAAGAATCAAAAGGTGCATCAAAAGGAAAGGTTGAAAAATTGTTGTATTCTTAAATTTGAATATGATAATAATGAATTCTCTTTAATAGAAATCATTAATCATGATTTCTAAATATATGGAATTATGATAGAATGGTTGTGTTATGGAGGTAAAATATGTATAAGGCAATTATTTATGATATTGATGGAACATTATTAAATACATTAGATATGAATATGTATCCATTACTTCAAATTATTGAGGAAGAACTCGGTGAGAAGTGGACTTTCGATGATGTGTTGAAATTCGCATCATATCCTGGAATGAAAGTGATGGAAGAATTACAGGTTAAGGAACCTGAAATTGTTTATGCAAGATGGGTGAAGTATGTTTTAGAATATCCCGGCGGGGCACAACCGTTTGAAGGGGTTAATGAACTCCTAGAGACAATGGCACCACATTTTAAACAAGCAGTTGTTTCTTCAAAAACAAGACAACAATATAGTATTGAATGTCAGCAAACAGGTATAGGGAGATATATGGAAGTCTCTATTATGATGGATGATACTGTTCACCATAAACCACACCCCGAACCCCTTTTGGCTTGTATAGAAAAATTAGGTGTTAATAAAGAAGAGGTTCTTTATATAGGAGATACTTATTCTGATTTTTTAGCAACACAAAATGCTGGTATCGATTTTGCATTAGCAAAATGGGGTTGTTTAAAAGATGAAGGAATGGAAGAATCAAAATATAAATTTAATACACCATTAGAATTAGTAAAGGAATTAATAAATGAGAAGAAGTGAAAGAGAAATAAAAGAACATGATCGTATTATTGATATGTTAAACCAAAATAAAGTTTTAAGATTAGCAATGATAAATCAAGGAAAACCATATGTTGTTCCCCTAAACTATGGTTATGAGTATATAGAAGGTCAGTTTATCTTTTATATCCACAGTGCTAAAGATGGCAAAAAGATAGAATGCATTGATCAAAATCCATATGTTTGTTTAGAAATGGATTCACATCATCAATTAATAGAAGGCGACATAGCGTGTCAATATGGATATCATTATCAAAGTCTTATTGCAAGTGGTATTGGTATGATTGTCGAATCTGCGGAAGAAAAGAAAAAAGGTTTGTCATTATTGATGACTCACCAGACAGGTAAAGAATTTGAGATAACAGAGGCACAAACAGAAAATGTCGCTGTTATAAAAGTGATTGTTGAAAGCATAAGTGCTAAAGAACATTAGTTCTTTTTCGACATCTATAAATATGATATTATATTTATGGAGGAAGAATATGAAAATAAAACACATTTTGTTGTCTATTGTCATGGCATGTATGACTATTGGATGCACTGCTAAAGATCAAGTGCCACAAGCATCCACTCATCCATTAAATGATTATAACAATCTTACTGCTGAAGAAACATATGATTTACTACTAGAAAAGATGAATAGCGATGTTCAATCGGTAGAAACATATATGGAAACAGAGGATATGACAATGAGTCACTTCTTTTATAAAACTGATAACTCTTATGATGTTGTTATAAGAACAATACTCTCATCTGATGATGATACCTTTATAACTTATGCTGCTTATGAAGGGAAAACAATGCATACACTTTCTCAACTTGAAGAAAAGTATGTTTATTACACTGAAGAGGGCACATTGGAAGCAATTCGTTTATTAGAAGATTATAGAGTCTCGACATCTAGTAAACTCACTGTTGAAAATATAACACGTAAAGATTATGAAGATAAAATTGAACTTCAAATTAATGTTTCTTTTGAAAATGAGTTTGATGGAATGGAGTCAATATCATATGTACAATATGATATTGAAATCAATGAATTAGGATTTGTTGAAAGTGAAACAACAACATATTATGCTGATCAATCTCATCTTACACAAGTAGAAGGTCAATCGACAACTTTTTATAAGAATTATAATCAAGGGAATAAAGCAACAATTACAGAACATGTTCAAAAGATTCAATCTTTAGATGGAGTCAATCAATCAACAGTTTTAGAATCAATTGGATTATAAAAGCCAACGTTTTGTTGGCTTTTTAAATACCTAGAAATAAATCTTAAAAGTATGTTTGACTATAAATAACACGTCCAATGATTTTAACGGGTAAGTTCTCTATATCGTTAGGTGTATAATAACGGTTTTCAACGAGGGGATTGGTTGCTTCTAATATTAATAAATCTGGTTTTTGAATGATTCTTTTAATTGTGACTTCTTCTCCGACTATAATCACAGCAATCTGTCCGTTATGAACTGAAGAACATTGTTTAACCAAAACAAGATCACCGTCCATAATTCCAGAACCGCTCATTGAATCACCATTAACTTTAAGAAAGTAATCACCGGCTAAATAATCAGTTTCACTGACTTGGATATCACCGGTTTTGCATTCATCAACATACATATTATAACCAGCCTTAACTTGGCCTAAAATAGGACGACTGTAATGAACAGCTGTTCCTTTTAAGATAGGGGTAATATCAAATCCTAATAACTCATTTAATCGTTGTAACGTCTCTTCTTGAATTCGTTTAACGTCACCACTGATCCATCTTGAAACAGTGGATTTTGTAACACCAATGCGAGCAGCGATATCATCATTCGTCAATTGATATCGTTCTTTATAATCTTTTATTATATCTTTTAGTTCCACTAGAATACTCCTTTTCTTTATAAACTTTATCTTTAAAGTAATATTAACATAAAAAACCATAAAATGCATTTTAATTATAACAAATACATAATATTTTAATATAAGTTGCATAAATATATTGTAATATGCAACTTATAGATTATAATAGATGTAGGAGTGATGAAAATGTGGAGACGTGTGATTGTTCATAGTGATATAAATCATTGTTATGCGCAAATTGAAGAGATGAAATTTCCTGAACTACGACATGTTCCTATGGTTGTAGGTGGAAGAGAGGAGGCAAGACATGGGATTATTTTGGCCAAGAATGATTTAGCGAAAACTTATAATATTAAAACAGGGGAATCATTGCGTGAAGCTAAGGCGAAGTGTCCCAATTTATTAATTATTCATCCAAATTATGATGACTACCTTTACTATACGGAAAAAGTGAAAGATATTTATAGAGAGTATACAGATCGTGTAGAAAGTATGGGGTTAGATGAAGCTTGGTTTGACTTAACAGGCTCGCAAAGGTTGTTTGGTGGTGATCCGATAAAGATAGCACGTGAAATTCAAGAACGTATTTATAAGGAACTTGGATTAACGGTATCTATGGGCGTGAGCTTTAACAAGATATTTGCGAAACTAGGGAGTGATATGGATAAACAGATGGGGTTAACAATTATTGATGAACAAAACTATCGTGATATAGTTCATCCGTTGCCTGTAGGTGAATTGTTTTTTGTTGGTCGCGCAACTGAACAAAAACTAAAATTAAGAAATGTTCACACAATCGGAGATTTGGCGAATTCTAAAAAAGAATGGTTGATGTCTTTTTTAGGAAAGAACGGAGAAATGATTTGGTATTTCGCTAATGGATTAGATGTGAGCGAGGTTCAATATCAAGATCATAAAAGGGCACCAAAATCTGTAGGGAATGGTATCACGGCAGTACGAGATATTAAAACATATAATGATGCTAAGATGGTGTTTCAAGTTTTGGTGGAATCTGTAGCATCAAGATTGAAAGAAGAAAACCTAAAGGCAAAGACAATTTGTATTCATATGAGGGATACGGATTTACAAATCTTTAGTCGTCAGTGTCATATGGAATACGCAACCAATGTGGCACAAGTCATGATGCAATATGTCCTAAGACTCGTGAGGGATAATTGTGAGTCAAACTCACATGGATTATTTTATCAATCCTATCGAAGTGTCACTGTTACAGCAACCAAACTTATAGATGATCAGCCTGTTATGCAAATGAATTTATTTGAAGATGTCACAACAATCATAGAAGAAAAAAGAATCGATGAAGCTATGGATGCAATAAGGAATAAGTTTGGACATGACAAAGTGAAAAGATGCGTTGTTGAACTCGATACGAAGTTAACTGATTTTTGTCCTAAAGAAGATCATGTTATCCATCCTGAAGGATGGTTTAAAACATGAAGCTATATAAACGATATGTAGAAGTCATCACGTTAATTGGAAAAGAAGGTCAAATCAAACCACTTTATATGATATGGGAAACATATGAGGGAAAAACGCTCTATAAAATTGATAAAATCACACAAGTTAGGCAATCTCAATCGCAGGTAGGTGGATGTGGTATTCTATATGAATGTCACATTGATGGCAAAGTCCGTCATTTGTTTTATGAAAGGGACAGATGGTTCTTAGAAAGTCATAAA
The DNA here is from genome assembly GCA_947074115.1 of uncultured Erysipelotrichaceae bacterium. GTDB lineage: Bacteria > Bacillota_I > Bacilli_A > Erysipelotrichales > Coprobacillaceae > CAMTOK01. The sequence continues at coordinate 5,417 of CAMTOK010000079.1, forward strand.
CCCTAATGTAGAGGAGAAAAAAATCATGAATCAAAACGATATCTTAAGAGAAATATATATGTCAGAGGTCATAAATGTGGATAATGAACTGGAATTGTTGTATACTCAACATAGTTCTTATTTTCAAACAATGGCTAAGATGCATGAAGAGGCACAGGAAAGTGCTTTGGTATTGTCATCGGATGACATTGAACTGTTAGAAAGTCAATTCGATCGCTTCTATTTTGAATATGCTTTTATTCAATTTAAAAGAGGTGTCCAAATTGGTTTTCTATTAAACCAAGGATAGAGGTGCAAAAATGTTAGAAACTGTTGATATGATGATGATCACACAACTCAATCAAATATTTAAAGAAAAAAATATAAAATGTACACTTCACTCTGCTGGTGGATGTGCAAGTTGTGGGATGGAAGTCAAAAAAGATGATGATGTTCACATAGATGATATTGTCGCTATTGTTAATGAAGCATTAAGAGATAAGTTTTTAATTGCTGTGTATCAAAAAACACAGCCAGATATGTTATATATTGATTCAAAGTTTGGGAGATAAGAAATGCATTTTGCATTTCTTTTTCATTTTGTGTGAATATCCATTCTTTTTCTACAAAATAAGCTATAATACAATGAGGAGGATTAAAAAATGTTAGCTGATTATCATATGCATACACATCACAGCAATGATTCATCTTATAAAATGGAGGATCTTGTTGTCAAAGCAATACAAGAAGGAATAGATGAAATATGTTTAACTGAACATAGTGACTATGGACCGATGGGTGATTACGTAGTTAACTATGATAATTACTATAAAGAGTATTTATTATTAAAAGAAAAATACAAAGATAAAATTAAAATAAAATTCGGATGTGAATTTGGAATGCAAGAACATACAATACAACAATTCCAAAGAGATTTTAATATCTATCCATTTGATTTTATTATTTTATCTAATCATCAAATAGGAGATAAAGAATTTTGGACTCAAGAATATCAAAAAGGAAAATCTCAAGAAGAGTATAATCGAGGGTATTATGAAGCAATCTATAATGTTATTACACAATACAAAGATTATAGTGTGCTCGGTCACTTAGATATGATCAAAAGATATGATGAGATTGGAGCGTATCCAGATCAACATTGCTTAGATCTTATAGAAAAAATCTTAAAACAAGTCATTAAAGATAATAAAGGGATAGAGGTGAATACATCATCGTTTAGATATGGATTATCAGATTTAACACCATCACGTATGATACTAGAACTCTATTACAACTTAGGCGGACAGATTATAACGGTCGGATCAGACACACATTCAGAAGAACATGTTGGATACAAGATTCAGGATATTTACAAAGTCTTAAAGGAAATTGGCTTCGAATATATTTGTACATTTGATAGAATGAAGGAGAATTATGTTAAGATTTCGTGATATTCATAAAAAATGTATGAATTTCAAGAAAAAAGTTTATTTACAATGACTCATAACCTTGCATTAAAAAAAGTAATAACGTATAATATAGGAAGAGAAAGGGAGGATATTAGAATGAATATCAAAAAAATGTTAAAAAATAAAAAAGGTTTCACTTTAATTGAAATCATCGTAGTTATCGTAATCTTAGCAGTACTATTAGCAGTCGCAGTTCCTTCAGTCTTAAATTACTTAAATGAAGCAGATGATGCGAAATACATGGCTCAAGCACGTGGTGCTTATATTTCTTACCAAGCAGAA
>CAMTOK010000080.1 GCA_947074115.1 uncultured Erysipelotrichaceae bacterium
AAGTCAATATTTGTTTTCAATTATGTTATTAGATGTTGATAACTTTAAATTTATTAATGACCAAATGGGACATATGGTTGGTGATGAAGTGATCCATGTTTGTGGAAAACGTTTAAATTTATTAAAACAAAGACAATATAAACGAACAAAGATGTGTCGTTTAGGTGGTGATGAGTTCCTCATCATTATGCCAGGTTATTCAATTGAAGAATCGAAAGATATTGCAAAAACTATAAAACAAGAACTAGAAAGACCTATTCGTATTAATGAAAAGGGTCATATAAAGATTACAATTAGTGCTGGTGTGACACAAATAGATAAAGAAGAAGATATAGATTTGCTTTTACAACGTTGTGATGATAAAATGTATGAAGCAAAAAATAGTGGTAAGAACACAATTACTTACTAGAAAGAGGATATAATGGAACTGATCAATATGACATTAATAATGGCATTTGTGGGGATTATAGCAGTCTCTAGTATTGTATTCCCGATACTCTTCTTAGTTCAAAGACGTAAACAACATCGTGAGATGATGGCGTTCTTTAATAAAAAAGAAAATACAAATGATCATGAAACTTTACTTGAAACTGAGTAAAGTTTTTTTCTTTAAGCAAATGACATGCAAAAGAGGATAAAAGAGGGTAGAATGTGTTTGGGTGATTTTATGGAAGATATATTTAAACAAATAGATTGTTTTTATCAAAATAAAGATGATGCTGGTGCATATCAATATATGTTATCAACATTACAGCATGCATTACAAGATTCAAGACAAGATTTAATATTAGGGATCTTGTGTGAATTGATGTCTTATTATAGAGTGCGTTCTGAATTTGAACTCGGTGCACAAATGGCATCACAAGCAATTAAAATAATAGAAGCATATGGATTAAGTGAGACATTAGAAGCCTCTACAATTTACTTAAATGTTGCAACTCTCTATAGAGTTGCAGGACGTTATGAAGATGCACAAATGTATTATGATATGTGTTTAAACACATATCATAAGTTATTAAATGAAGAAGATGAAAGATATATTTCTTTATATAATAATGTGAGTTTGTTATATCAAGAAATAGGTGATGTAAAAAAGGCATTAGAATATGAACTTTATGCATTAAGTCTTATACAAAAACAGGAAAATTGTGAGATTGAAACAGCTATTACTCATTCAAATCTTGCTTATATGTATTTTTCAATACAAGATGAGAAGATGTGTCAAAAGCATTTAGAAGACTCAATACAATTGTTTGAAAGATATGGACCTGAAGATATTCATTATAACGCAGCATTGTCTTTAAAAGCTTATCTACTCGGTAAAAGTGGAAGTTATGAAGAATCATGCCAGTTATTTGAATATGTCTTACACAGCATAAAAGAGCGTTTTGGTGAATCTCAAGAATACAAAGTGACTTTAGAGAACTATAATGCTATAAAAAAACAACATCAAGATAAAGGATTGGATATCTGCCGTGCCTTTTATCAAGAGGTAGGACGTCAAGTCATATTAGATGCATGTCCTCAAATTAAAGATGTATTATGTGCGGGACTTGTCACGCATGGATCAGATTCACTAGGATGCGATGATGAGTACTCTCAAGATCATGATTGGGGACCAGGATTTTGTGTTTGGTTACCTCAAAAAGAATACAATATATATGGTGATTGTTTAAAAAAAGCATATGAGTCATTACCTCATACTTTTAGAGGTCATACGCGTTTGGTTTCATCAAGAGGTGACAATCGTGTTGGGATATTTTGTTTAGAAGAGTCATTTGTCGTTCCTAAAACGACAAATGAATGGCTGAATACACCGGAGTGTGAATTGAAAATGAAGACATCTGGTGAAATCTTTGAAGATCATTATGGAGAAGTCAGTAAAAGAAGAGAGATATTAAATTATTATCCAGATGATATCTTTCGTTTAAAACTCGCAAGACAAGTCGCATTAATGGCACAAACAGGGCAATATAATTATAAGCGTTTGTTAAAACGCGGTGATCATGTTGCAGTGAAATGGTGTTTAATGCAGTTTGTACAAGCAAGTCTTTCAACACTGTATTTATTGAATAGAGAATATGAACCTTATTACAAATGGACATTTCATTTCTTAAGACAAATAGAAACATCATCACAAACACTGTCTCTGATTGAAGGTTTATTGATGAATGATGAAGATTGTGAACAATCAATACAAAAGATTTGTTATTATGTTTACTATCAATTAAGACAACAAGGATTATCAAATAGTGAAGATGATTTTTTAGAAAGTCATGTAGATGATATATTAAGAGGTAAAAAAGATGATTGATCAAATATTAGAAAAAGAATGGAAATTCTTCCAAAGTGTTCAACATGTTGATGGTCGTGCACCATGTCAAGATGATCATGATACATTTTATAAACAACGTTATGCTCAATTTCAAGTTTATAGTGATTCATTACTCGCGTCATACTATCAAGATTTATGTGATTATGAAGAGGCTATGATCAATCCTATTATGTTAAAATACGCATATATGATGAAAGAAACTGAACCTGAATATTATTATTCAATTGAAAAGTATTTACTTGATGTGAGTGATAAGTTACCTCTTGTTAATGAAATTGTCCAATTATCAGTAACAATGAGAGATGAATTTGATGAATTGCATCCTCAATATGCAAAACGTTTAAGAGTTTCAAAAAGTTCATCTGATTTAATTGATGATATTTCTTTTGAAACTTATCTGAGATGTGAACTGTTAACATATTCATTTCGTTCATTAATTGAATATGGTCATATGATTGTTGAATGCATTCACAATCATAAAAATTTAATAGAAATGATTCAATATAATACGATCAAGAATTATGGTTATGATTCATTTGAACAAATAGAAAAACAATAGGGAATCCTATTGTTTTCTTGTTTTAGATAAAATAACAAAATCTTTCATAAGCTTAATGAGTTGTGTTTTATGAGTATCATCCATTCTTTCTGGATGCCATTGAACACCTAAAATTAAATCATAGCCAATAGATTCAATAATACCATCTGGTGAGATTGCGTAGATATCTAAATCACTCGCACACATCCCAACACTTTGATGATGATAAGAATTAACATCAAATTTTAATGGAAAGTAATTATTTAATACACAAGGTTCACATACTATAGGGTGAGTAGACACTTTATGTTGTAAAGTGTTTTCTACCATAGATGGAATATCTTGAATAAGTGTTCCATGAAAATAAACATTAATAATTTGAATACCTCGACATATACCTATAACAGGTTTTCCTCTTTCTACAAAATCGTGTAGTAAAGCGAAATCCATTGATTCCACTTGACGATCTTCCAACACAGTTGTTGGATGTAATGGTTCATTAAACAAACCTGGTTCTATATCATCACCACCACATATGAGTAAAAGATCATACATTTCTGCGATATCTTGATAATCATGATGCGGACGTGGCGTTATGAGTGAAATGGAAAAATCATGTGATAACCAATCAATATACGTCTCTCTAACGATATAATTGCTAGTGTTGTTGTTTTTTCGTGTTGTTATAGCAAGCTTATACATTATACCCTCCTTTGAAGAAAATAGTGATTATAAGACAGTATATGTAAATATAGGGAAAATTTGACTTTTTTAAATATTTGTATTAAGATAAAGAAAATTATTTTAAGGAGATTTATTATACGTGGACCCGGAACAGATTATCATGATTGTATTATTTATTATATTTATTTTTCTATCGTCATTCTTTTCAATGAGCGAGACAGCATTTTTGTCTGTCAATAAAATTAGAATTAGAACTTTAGCAGAAGAAAACAATAAAAAAGCGCAAAGAGTAGACAAACTATTAGAAGACCAAGACCGTCTCTTAAGTTCAATTTTAATTGGAAATAATTTAGTGAATATAGCAGCATCATCACTTACAACATCGTTTGTGATCTTGATGTTTGGGAATAACAGCACTTGGGTTGCTTTAGCAACAGGTTTTGTCACATTAATGATCTTGATCTTTGGAGAAATTACTCCTAAATCTTTAGCAACGAAAAATGCAGATAAAATCACATTGGCAATATGCCCAGTGATTTATGGTGTTGTCATTATATGTACACCGATCGTAAAAGTATTAAATGTCATTTCAAGAGTCTTTATTAAGTTATTAGGTGGTGACAATGATAATGGTCCTACCTTAACAGAAGAAGACTTAAAAACAATTGTGACAGTTTCTCATGAAGAAGGTGTCTTAGAAGATGAAGAAAAAGAAATGATTCATAATGTATTTGAATTTGGTGAAACTGAAATCAAAGAAATTATGACACCTAGAATTCATGTCATCAGTGTTCCTGATGATGTGCAATATAATGATTTAATGAAAATCTTTAGAGAAAGTCAATTCTCAAGAATGCCAATTCATTCAGATTCATTTGATCAAGTTATTGGTGTTTTACACATTAAAGATTTAATGTTAGAAAAAGTCGTTAAATCTAAATTTGATGTTAAAGAATTTATGAGAGAAACATTCTTTGTTTATGAATTTAATCAAGTCTCTTCAGTATTTGAAACAATGAGAAAAGAACATGTATCACTCGCAATTGTTTTAGATGAGTATGGTGTTATGAGTGGGATTGTGACACTTGAAGATATAGTCGAAGAAATCGTTGGGGAAATCGCCGATGAATATGATGAAATTGAAGAGTCAATAACAAAAATAGATGAAAATAAGTATTTAATTGATGGAAGTATTAATATAGATGAAGTCAATGAAGTCTGTGAAACAAATTATGATACAGAAGATTTTGAATCAATCGGGGGTATTATTCTTGGTGAATGTACAGCAACACCTGAAGTTGGTCAATCTTTTGTCGTGGACAATACAATATTAACGATTGAAAAAATTGATCGTAATCGTATAGTTCAATTAAAACTAGAAATTATAGAAGAAGACAGTGAGACAGGGGAAACACAAGATTAGTGTTTTCTTTTGTTGTGAAAGGAGAGTTTATGATAAAATTATATAATTTTGGAAAAGAAGTATATGATCATTATCGTGAGTGTGTGCCAAATTACGCATCTCCAGCGTTAGCGTTTTATTTATTATTGATCTTAATTCCAGTTGTATCATTGATCGCTATTGGTGCTTCAGCTTTAAATATAGATATGTCACTCGTTGAACGAATGATCAGTGAGGTCCTTGTTAAAGAATATGCATCAGTTGTTATTGATGTTTTAGAAACAAGAACGTTTAACTCAGTCGCATTAGTGACTATTATTATTTCAATATATACAGTTTCAAGAGGTGTTGGGAATATATATGAAATTTCTAATCAAATGTATTTACCAGATCATGAAGAAGGTTTTTTTGGTTATTATGTTTATGTTGTAAAAATAACAATAATTTTGTTAACAATATTCTTAGGTGTCATTGCGATTACAGCATTAAAGCCATTAGCGAGTTTGTTCCATATTATGTACTCACTTGTCGGTTTTAGGCACATATTGTTATATTTCTTACTCACATTTGCATTTATGAGTATCTATTTAGCAGTGCCACGTGTTAAGATTAAATATGCAGATGCATTTCAAGGTGCACTTTGTGCAAGTGCATTGATGTTGGTTCTTTATTATGGTTTAGGTATATATTTTCAATTTGCTAATTTTACAACAGTGTATGGACCATTAGCATTCGTTATCGTTATATTATTTGTGTTTAATTTAGCAGCGGAGATATTTTATATGGGTATGTATATGACATTCCTGTTGCATACAAGGAGAGAAAGATATGAAAAAAGAAGTAGAAATTAAGAAATTAGGTATTAATGGAGAAGGTATTGGTTATATCGATAAAAAGATTTGTTTTATACCAAATGCTTTACCACAAGAAGTTGTAGAAGTTGAGATCCTTGATGCGAAAAAGAAGTTCTTATCAGGAACTGTCACTAAATACATTAAAGAATCACCAAATAGACAAAAATCAATTTGTCCAGAATATAAAGAATGTTTTGGATGTCACTTAACTTGTTTAAAAGAAAGTGAACATGCATACTTTAAAAAAGATTTAATAAGAGATGCATTAAGAAAGTACTATGTAGGTGATTTATCATCAATGCAATTACAAAATACAATTCAACCAAGCAAGATGCAACACTATAAACATGTTGTCTCTTTGCCTGTTACATATTATAAAGGGAAAGTGAGCTTTGGAATTTACCAAAGAGAATCTAAATACTTAACTTTTATGAGTCAATGTCCTGTACAGGATGAAAGAATTAATGAATGTTTATTAAAACTTGAAGAAATCGTTAATAAACATGGTGTGAAAACATATAGTGAGAAATTTAAGAAAGGTTTTAGATTCTTAAAACTTAAACTTGTAGAAGATGGTATTCAAGCTTTATTTGTTACTGGAGAAGATGGTATTAAAAAAGAAGTTGTTGATGAGTTCTCTAAATTAGATGTTGTCAAATCTATTTACATGACTATTAATACATCAAGAAAACAAGACTTTGAATTGTTAGGATATAAAAAGATGTATGGAATTTCAAATATGCCATGGCGTGTATTTGATCAAAACATTCTTTATTCAGTTAAATCTGAATTTCCAGTAAATCCAGAGATGGAAATAAAAATCATGGAAAAAATTAAGTCTATGGTTAAACCAGAAGATTTTGTTTTATCACTTTATTGTAATGTTGGCGCATTAGAATTATCTATGCCAAATCAAATCGTTGCGATTGATGAAAGAAAATATAGAATTGCTGATGCACAAGATAATGCAAAGTTCTTAAGAAAAGAAAATGTTAAATTTATTTCTTCTAAAGTTGATGAAGCAGTTATAACTCAATGTAAGAAAAATAAATTTGATACAATGATTGTAAGACATGAAGATCTATCAGACGCTGTTAAACAAAGTATGATTTTAT
>CAMTOK010000081.1 GCA_947074115.1 uncultured Erysipelotrichaceae bacterium
CTTCATACCAATATCAACAACAAGAAGGAGCAAATCCTACTGATGCTGGTGCACCAACAAATGATGATGTTGTTGATGCAGACTTTACAGAAAAATAAGACACAATCCAAGGCACAGCCTTGGTTTTGTCTAGTCAAGGGGTGACATAATGGCGGATAAAAGAGATTTATATGAAGTGCTAGGAGTAAGTAAAACCGCTAGTGCTGATGAGATAAAAAAAGCATACAGAAAGAAGGCAAAGCAATACCATCCTGACGTATGTAAAGAAGATCATGCAGAAGAGAAATTTAAAGAAGTTCAAAATGCATATGATATCTTATCTGATGATAACAAGAAAGCAGCATACGATCGTTATGGTCACGCAGCATTTGAACAAGGTGCAGGAGGTTTTGGCGGTGGCGCTGGAGGCTTCGGTGGCGGATTTGGCTTCGAAGATGTTGATTTAGGAGATATCTTTGGTTCATTCTTCGGTGGTGGAGGAGGACAAAGAACAAAACGTAGTGGTCCAACACGAGGTGAAGACCGTTTTGTTCAACTTCAAATCGATTTCATGGATGCAATCAAAGGAAAGAAAACAGAATTAAAAATTAATTTTGATGAAACATGTTCTCATTGTAATGGATCTGGTGCAAAAACACCTGATGATTTACAAACATGTTCAAAATGTAATGGTACAGGTACAATTAGAACACAACAACGTTCTCCTTTTGGAACGTTTGTGAATCAAAGTGCCTGCCCAGACTGTCATGGAACAGGTAAAGTAGTTAAAGAACAATGTGATCACTGTAAAGGTAAAGGATACAGTAATAAGAATATTACTGTTGAATTAAATATACCCGCAGGAATCAATTCACATCAACAATTACGTGTACAAGGTAAAGGATACAGAGGGACACAAGGTGGACCTAATGGAGATTTATATGTAGAAATCGTTATTAAACCACATCCTCACTTTGTTAGAGAAGGACGTAATATTACGATTGTTGTACCAATATCAGTAGTTGATGCAACATTAGGTTGTGAAATTGATGTACCAACAGTTAATGGAGATGTTTCGATGAAAATACCAGAAGGTATCCAATCTGGAACAACATTACGTTTAAAAGGAAAAGGTGTTAAAGATCTTCGTGGTGACACGTATGGTGATCAATTTGTAAAAGTAGAAGTAAAAACACCAACAAAATTATCAAGAGAAGAAAAAGATCTTTATAATAAATTAAAAAAATTAGAGAAAAAAGGTTCAATCTTTGATCAATTTAAAAAAGGATTTAAAAGCTAATTCATAAGAATTAGCTTTTTATTATAAAAAAAGATACCACTAAGTGGTATCAAACTAATTATTTTCTATATCAGCACCATTAGATGCGATGACTTTTTTAAACCAGTTAAATGATTTCTTTTTATATCGTTTCATATCTTTAAGATCTTTATCATCTCTATTTACGTAGATCATTCCATAACGTTTACCCATCTCTCCTTGAGAAGATAAAATATCAATAGGACCCCACATTAAATAACCACGACAATCAACACCTTCATCCATTGCAATACCAATTTGTTCAATGTGATCTCTCATATAATTGATTCTTTCATCATCAATAACTGTCCCATTTTCAAAAACATCTCTCATACCAAAACCGTTTTCAACAACAAAGATTGGCATTCTATATTTTTCATACATTTCTCTAAGTGATAAACGTATTCCAATAGGATCAATTGTCCATCCCCATTCTGATGCAACTAAATAAGGATTTAATTCAACTTTTAAGTTTCCACCTGCTTTGACACCAGTGCTTCCGTCTTTTGCAAGACTACTCATATAATAACTAAATGATAACCAATCAACTGTATTGTTTTTCATTGTTTCTAAATCACCTTCAAGTATTTCAGGTAATGTATTATTTTTTTTCATCATAGCCCAATTGTATGAAGAATATTCTCCATGGACAAACATATCTAAAAAGACATTAGTCTTTGCCATTTGATTTTTAGCTGCAAGTTCGTCAAGTGGATTACATGTTGCTGCATAGTGAGGGATATAGATCACCATTCCTAGTACCATTGCATCTTTGATTGTATGAACCTTTTCAACGACTTTTGCATGAGCGTAAAGAGAGTTGTGAATCAATTGATTCACAAAAGATTCTTCACTGACACCACTTGGACAAATAGAACCATAAGCAATCTTTTTACCATCTAATGCAATTCCGTTTTGTTCGTTAAATGAAATCCATTTTTTTACTCGATCGCCATAACGTTCAATCATTTTGTTTGCATAAGTAATGAATTTATCGACCACAATTCTAGAATAAAAACCATTATAGTTATTCATTAAAACTTGTGGCATTTCAAAATGGTATAATGAACACATTGGTTCCATACCGTGTTTGATCATACTGTTAATATAATCATCATAGAATTGCATACCTTCTTCAGAAAAGTTTTCACCGTCTGGCATAACACGAGACCAATCGATTGAAAAACGGTAACTTGTAAATCCCATTTCTTCAAATAATGCAAAATCTTCATCATAACGATGGAAACTATCAATGCCATCTTTAAAATCTGAATGTTCGGGTTTAGGGAATAAATCACATACAGCAGGTGATTTACCACATTCAGTATATGCGCCTTCGCTTTGATGTGCTGTTACAGCGCCACCCCATAAAAATCCTTTTGGAAATTCCATTAATATATCCTCCTGTTTAACATCTTTATTTTATAACGAGATAACTTAAAATAAAAGTTTATAGAGTGATATAGGTATTGTGTTTCATGAATTGTTAGAAATCTAAAAATCTATAAAACTATTTTCCATAAAAAAAGAACACGATGCCTCGTGTTCTTGAAAAATTGTTTTATATTGAGATAAAAAAAGCATCATAAGATGCGTTCTTTATAATTAAGCACTTTTTCTTAAAGATCTTAATGCTCTTGCAGAAATTTTTACTTTTTTTGGTTTACCATTGACTAAAATAGTCGCTTTTTGTAAATTCACGTTCCATTTTCTTCTTGTTGCATTTAAAGCGTGAGAACGAGTATTACCTGACATAGGACCTTTTCCACTTACTTCACATTTTCTAGCCATTTTTTTCACCATCCTTTACAACTGTTGTTCACATACTTTGTAATAATAACATCAAAGATAATAAATTGCAAACATTTTTTTGCTTTTTCTCTTATGCTTTGAATTGGATAGACAAATAAACGTATAATGAATATAAGGACTTATTTTTTGTGGCAAATTCAACATATTTTACTTTTGATACATTTCTTTCAGTATGAATTGATTGTCAATTTAAAAAAAATAGGATATAATGTATTCAATGCTTTACAATAGAAACGGAGGAAACGTTATGATTAAGAAAACAACGGACTTAGGAAATATTAATTTATCATTAGATGTTGTCGCTAACATCACAGGTGGAGCAGCAACTGAATGTTATGGTGTTGTTGGGATGGCAAGTCAAAAGATCATGAAAGATGGATTCTATGACTTACTTGGTAAAGATAACTACGCTAAAGGAATAGTTGTTGAAGATGGGGAAACTGGGGTCATCCTTAACCTTTATATTATAGTAGGATATGGAGTAAAAATATCTGAAATCGTTTATGAAGTTCAAAAGAAAGTAAAATACGTACTAGAATCGACATTAGATATTGATATTGAAGCTGTCAATGTATTCGTTCAAGGTATTCGTGTACTAGATTAGTTTGGAGGAAAATCATGAAAACTATAAATGGAAATCTGTTTAGAGAGATGGTCATTGCAGGCGCGGCTGTTTTACACAACAACCATCCTGAAATTGACGCGTTAAATGTCTTTCCTGTACCAGATGGGGACACTGGGACAAATATGTCTTTAACATTTAGCGCTGGGGCAACAGAAATAGAAAATTTACAAACAGATAATATTTTTGATGTATCAAAGAAGTTATCTAAAGGATTATTGATGGGAGCTAGAGGTAACTCTGGAGTTATCCTTTCACAAATCTTTAGAGGGATTTCAATGGCATTAGAGGGGCAAACTGAAGTAGGAGCTGTTAAGTTCGCAGAAGCTTTAAAAAATGGAGCTACTGTTGCTTATAAAGCAGTAATGAGACCTGTAGAAGGGACAATCTTAACAGTTATTAGAGAATCAAGTGAAGAAGTTGTGAATTACGCAACTGATGATATGGAAATTGAAGATGTTTTCTCTTTCTTTGTAAAGGCTGCAGAAGAATCATTAGAAAGAACACCAGAATTATTACCAGTATTAAAAGAAGTTGGTGTAGTTGATAGTGGTGGAGCAGGATTATTATTGATCTTTACTGGATTTATGTCAGCATTGGCTGGTGAAAAAATTGAACGTTTAGAAATTAAAGGTTCTGAAGTCGCTATGGATACTCTTGCTGACATTGAAGCAACAGGTGAAGAAGCGTATGGATATTGTACAGAATTTATCATTCGTTTAGATGAAGCAAAAATGAATGCATTTAAGGAAGAAAGATTAAGAAATGAATTAGAAAGAATTCCTGGTAACAGCATTGTTGTTGTTCAGGATGAGGAAATCGTTAAAGTTCATGTTCATACTTTAAAGCCTGGTAATGCATTAAATGCTGCACAACGTTATGGTGAATTTGTGAAATTAAAAATCGAAAATATGCAAGAACAACATAACACTATTATGGAATCGTCGCCGAAAGAACAACCTAAGGAACAAAAAGAAGTTTCAATCATTAGTGTGGCAGCTGGTGATGGAATTCAAGATATGTTCTTAGAATTACATTGTGATCACGTTGTGAGTGGTGGACAAACAATGAATCCATCTGCAGAAGATATTGTTGCTGCTGTAAGAGGTGTTCATGCGAAAAACGTAATCATCTTACCTAACAATTCGAATATTGTTATGACTGCACAACAAGCAGCTATTATTTTAGAAGATGAAATTAATGTTATTGTTATTCCATCTAAAACAATTCCTCAAGGTTTATCAGCATGTATTATGTTTAACCCTGAAGTAGATTTAGATGAAAATGTTGCAGAAATGCAAGAAGCTATCAAAAATGTAAAAACAGGACAAGTGACTTTTGCGATTAAAGACACAAATATTGATGGTGTTGAAATCACTGCAAATCAATATATGGCTTTATGTGAAAAAGAAATAACAGCTTGTGTACCTAATAAATTAGATGCATTAAAAGAAACGTTAAAAGGTTTAGTTGATGAAGATTCTGAAATCATTACTCTAATCTGTGGAGAAGATGTAACCGAAGAAGAAAAAGAAGAAGCTGAATCATATATCGAAGAAAACTTTGATGCTGAATTAGAATGTGTAGATGGGAAGCAACCAGTTTACTCATTTATTCTTGGTGTAGAATAAGTGTTGAGATGACTCAACACTTTTTTTATTTTATTAAATAGACGCAATTTATTCTTTTTGAACATTTTATCTCAATGAATTAAATCTATGAATTAAGTTCGTGATAAATTATTTCCAAACCGATACATTCCTCTATATTTATAAAGGGAGAAAAAATAAAATATAAGTAGATATAAGAAATCTTATATAAGAAAAGGGAGGAAATTATATGAAAAGAATTTTATTAGCGTGTAACCTCGGTATGTCTACAAGTTTACTTGTAACGAATATGGAGAAATACGCAAAAACTGCAGGAATCGAAGTTGAAATTAAGGCTGTCCCTATTGCTGAAGCGGAACAAGTATACCGTCAATGGGATATTGTTATGTTAGGGCCACAAGTCCGTCATGTTTACAAAAGATTTAATAGTGTTATTAATGGTGAAGTTCCACTTGTTATTATTGAAATGAGAGATTATGGAACGATGAATGGTGAAAAGGTATTAAAGGCTGCACTATCAGCTATCGAAGGAAAGTAAAAAAGAAGATCACATCTTCTTTTTTTGCTATAAAATTATCAAAATATAAGAGAATTAAAAAAACATTTGATAAAGGCTTTTCAAACATATTCATCAATATTTATTTTAGTTACATATTCAATATAATAAGGGTATAAAGGATAAAGAGAAACATAGTTACTTATATAGAACGAGTCTCATAAAGAACTCCATTAAAGTTATATCTTGACAATGTAACGTAGACTATTATAGTTATTTGACTCTCACATATGAAGTACTTTGTCCTTTATACAGAGGAGGAAATCATATGAAAAGAATTTTATTAGCTTGTAGTGCAGGTATGTCAACGAGTTTGTTAGTAGCGAATATGCAAAAGTATGCTCAATCAATTGGTATTGAAGTTATGATCAAAGCTGTTCCAGTTGCACAAGCAGAAACAAAATATAAAGAGTGGGATATTGTTATGTTAGGACCACAAGTCCGTCATACATTAAAACGCTTTGAAGAAATTATTGATGGACAAATTCCTGTGACTGTTATCGATATGAGAGATTATGGTATGATGCATGGTGAAAATGTTCTTAAAAAAGCATTGGCTATATTAGGTGAATAAAACAAGAATCTAGAAAATAAGAGTGTATGTGAGAAGGTATTTACCTTCTTTTTTTATATTTTATGATAAAAAAATCACATATCAAA
>CAMTOK010000082.1 GCA_947074115.1 uncultured Erysipelotrichaceae bacterium
GAACGACTTGATAACAGTTTGTCCAATAACTTATTAATATAGTTAAAGAACTTACCCATACTGTTAAATGTTTTCGTTGTTGTTGTATTTATATTATCCATTGGGGATACATGTTCTTTTTGTGATTCCGTTTTTTCTTTTTGCATAATCTTTAAAAAGAAATCAGTCGTTGAATCTTGAAATTTCTTATCATCTTTATGACTCATCTAATTTGTCCTCCTCCGTTGAAGATTTGAACCAATTGAGTTCATTCACTAATGCTGCTTTTAATTCTTTTGTTGGAATCTTTTTCAATTCACCATCAACCGCAAAAGAAATTGTTCCTGTTTCTTCACTCACAACGACAGTTAAAGAATCAGTTAATTCACTGATCCCTATTGCTGCTCTATGACGTGCACCAAACTTAGGACTTAACTCTTTATTTGTTGGTGGATAAAACGCTGCTGCTGCAGCGATACGGTCACCTTGAATGATGGTTGCACCATCATGAAGAGGTGTTCCTTCCCAAAAGATTGTTTGCAACATTTCACTTTTAATATCTGCATTCACTTTTGTTCCTGTGTTTATATAATCTTGTAATGATTGAGTTCTCTCAAAAGTAATAAGAGCACCTGTTTGATCTCTTGCAAGCGTTACAATTGCATTTACCAATTCATCTAACACTCTTTCCTTTTCATCGTCACTCATTCCAGTTGTGACATTTAATTTGGTTTGACCCATTTTTTCAAGTAAAGTACGAATTTCTGGTTGAAAAATAATAATGACAGCCAAAACCCCCCAGTTAATAATACTATCAACTAGGTAATTTAATGTCGTTAAACCGAATAAAGATGTACACAATTTAACGATTAAAATGAATAAAACACCTTTAAACAATTGCATTGTTTTCATATTTGTTCTAAACATAGAAATTAAATAGAACAATATAAACCAAACAGCAATTAAGTCAATTGCTGAACGAAGAGAATTGATTATATCTGCTAAACTAAAGCTCATTTTATCACCACATTTCATAAACATTATAACATTTTTCACTTGAATTGGAAGTCTTATCCTTTCCAAATAAAGAAAATACAGTATTAATATATTACTATAAGTCTTTTCTCATCACACATTTTTATACATAAAAAGCCTTCTATAAAAACGCGAAGGCAATAAAAGGTATAGAAACCATAGAAAATAACGTTGTTAATAAAACAGTTTTGGCAGCTAAACTCACATTATTTCCATATTCACTTGCAAATAAGACAACGCTATTTCCTACTGGCATAGCTAACAATATTAAGCTGACACCAAAGATAATAGGATCGTGTACAAAATACGATAATAATGGCAGACATATAATCGGTAAGCCAATTTGTTTAATGAATGTATAAGGATAAATCTTTAAATCAGAAAGTAAGTCTTTAAATTTGATCTTCGTTAATGATGCTCCAATAATAATCATAGCGAGTGGTGTTGTCATACTCCCGATACTTTGTGCACTGTTAAGGATTGTGATTGGTAATGTGATATTCATAAAATATAAGAATAAGGCAAGTATTGAAGCCACAATTCCAGGCGTCACAATATTCCTTATAGAAATAATCTCTTTTAAACTTTTATCTTGTTGAATTAAAACCAAACCTATTGTGTATACAGCAATATTAAAGATCATGTTAAATAACGCTGTATAAAATACGCCCGTGTTACCAAATAAAGATTGCATAATAGGATATCCCATAAACCCTGTATTAGAGAAGATTGTCATAAACATAAATAATCCTCGTTCAGATTGTTTAACACCCATAACTCTCACAACTATATAACTTAATATTGGTAGGATCATATATGTGGCAAGCGCAATGAGTAAGACGAGGATGACATTACCTTGTGAAACATCCTGACTTGATGTCATAGAACTCAAAATTAAGGCAGGTGTTGTCACACTTAAAACGAGACTGCTCAACTTCTTATTGATTTCTTCATTTAAGAAACCTTTAAACATTAAAAAGTAACCAACAGACATAACTATAAATAATTGTACAATCTGTTGAACTATTGTGTAAAGTTCCATATTTTCTCCCCCTTAGAAAAGAGTCATAACAATGTTATGACTCATCAAATAAACTTGCTCCATTTGTTTCAATAACTTTTTTATACCAGTTAAATGATTTTTTCTTATAACGGTTATATGTTCCATTCCCTAAATCATCAGCATCAACATAAATAAACCCATAACGTTTGCTCATTTGTTTTGTTGATTCTGATACAATATCAATACATCCCCATGATGTATAACCCATTAAGTCTACGCCATCAATAACAATAGCGTTGTACATTTCTTTAAAATGTTCTTGGAAATAATCAATTCTATATTGATCATCAACTGTACCATTAATCAGTTCATCTTTTGCACCCATACCATTTTCAACAATAAATAATGGTTTACGATAACGGTCATAAAGATCAACTAAAGAGACTCTTAATCCAATTGGATCAATTTGCCAACCCCAATCACTTGATTTTAAATATGGATTTTTGACTGCAGTAATTGTATTCCCAGTCGCCGTTGATAACCCTTCTGTTGTTTTCGCTGAACATGAAGACATATAGTAACTAAATGAAACAAAATCAACAGGATAATCTTTCATAACTTTCAGGTCATTTTCTTCCATTTTGATATTAAGTCCTTCATTTTTAAACTTCGCTAATAAATATGCTGGGTATTCACCAAAGACTTGTGTATCACTATAACAATACGTACTTCTCATATCTTGTTGTGCCTGTAAAACATCTTCTGGTTTACAAGTATGTGGATAGTACGTAAGTTTAGTTAACATACATCCCACTAATGATCCAGGTATAATATCATGACATATTTTTGTCGCTAATGCACTGGCTACAAATTGATGGTGCATTGCTTGAAAAATAACTTCTTGAAAGTTTCTATTAGGAAAACGATCTTCAATTAATCCCCCAGTAGTATAAGGATGTCTAATCATTGAATCGACCTCATTGAATGTTAACCAGTATTTCACTTTATCTTTATATCTATTACAGATCACTTCAACGTATCTTACAAACATATCAATCACTTCACGTGATGCCCATCCATCATAATTTAATACCAAATGAATTGGAGGTTCGTAATGTGACATTGTCACTAATGGTTCAATATTATATTTCTTTAATTCATCAAATACATCATCATAGTATTTTAATCCTTCTTCATTTGGTTCTAATTCATCACCATTAGGGAAAATACGTGACCAAGCGATTGACATTCTATACACTTTGAATCCCATTTCTGCCATTAAAGCAATATCTTCCTTATAACGATGATAACCATCACTTGCATTTCTTTTTGGATATAAAGAATCATCTGTTGATTCTAATGCGTCATACACATCTTGAGATGTAATTGAATTATGTGCTTTATAATCTTCAACACTTACCCCAAAGTGATGTTTTGCACAATCAGAGACACTAATCCCCTTACCCCCTTCGTTCCATCCACCTTCATATTGGTTCGCAGCTGTCGCTCCTCCCCATAAAAATCCTTTTGGAAATTGTTTCATAATAACTCCTCCTATACTTACATTATAAAGTAATTTACATTGACTTCTATAGTCTTCACTCTCATTGGAACAAGAAACCAAGAATTATAATAAAAAAGAAATAATCTTGGTAGATTATTTCAACCACTTTCCTTTTTGATCAACTAATGCCTTTAATACCTTATCCACATTATCAAAATTATGCACCATAAGTGAAGTAATACATACATCCAAAACATATTGAGTAGCCACAGTAAACATCATTGTTTTCATTTCTAAATCATTTTCTAAGTCAATAATTTGAATATTTTCATCAGTAATATTCGCTAAATCCATACTGCTATTTGCTGAAATAGAAACAGTTTTTATGCCACTATTTTTCAATCGTTTTGCAGCATCAATCACCATGGGGTTTTTCCCTGTCCGAGAAATTAAGATCGCTAATGTACTGATATTTTGGAATTCTAAGTATTTTATATGCTCCCAATGCGAAGCGTTATAAACATGACAATCTTTATGTGCACTTTCAAAACGATAGGCCATCATATTTCCTAAATCGTAATTACAACCATCACCATATATTTCGATACGCTGTGCTTGTTTCATAAGGTTTGTTACTCTCACAATGGTATTACGCGATAATAAACTTTGTGTATAATTGATTGAACGATGATAAATCATTGGTAATAAAGAAATAATATCGTCTATTGATGATTCACGATCAAATGGTTCTTTTCTAATATAATCTTTTTGTTTCACCATTTCTGGAAACTCTCTAGCATAAATTAACTTTAAATCAGAGAATCCTTTGACATCTAACTTCTTACATAATCTTATAATTGTTGATGCTGATGTAAAACTCGCTTTAGCAAGTTCATTAACATTCATATCTAATAAATCTTTAGGATGACTATTGATATGCTCGACTACACTCTTCTCTTGTGATGTTAAATTTCTAAGTTCATTCATTCTATCTATGATCATAACATTCTCCCCTTTGACAAAATTATATTAAAAAGAGATTCATTTTGTTTGTTATTTCATAAAATGAAATAAAAAAAGCCTATAGAATAGGCTTTAAAAGACAAGAGATATTAAACTCATTACATAAAGGATATTAACCATTGATTGTCCAACTTTTTCAGTTATACAGAACGGTGATCCTTTTTTCCATATACGATATAATGCATAGGGAGGGCAAATTAAATTCATAACATATGTTAAATTTTTATATTTGCCAAATGGACGTATTTCATTTGGATCACGAACATTTAATTGTTCTTTCATTTTTAATATATTTTGTTGTCTTAATGTTAATTGTCCTTGTTGTTTTTTCATAAAATCTCTCCTTTTATTTATAGATTAAGCACCTTCACCTTCAATTTGTGCTTGTTTGTTAGTTGCAAATACGAATGGTAAATAAACCACTACAGAAATCACGATACAGATTGCTTGAGTGATAACAGCTCCCATGCTTCCTCCAGAACCTAACCATGCGATTAATAATGGTGGTGTTGTCCATGGTACTGAGTAAACCATATGACCACAGAAACCAATTGTTGTCATGAAATATGCAAATGATGCAGTTAAGATTGGTGTTAAGATAAATGGTACCATAAACATAGGGTTTAATACGATTGGTAAACCAAATGTCATTGTTTCATTGATGTTAAATGCACCTGGTGCAATTGATAATTTAGCGATTGCTTTATAGTCATCTCGTTTAGAAGCAACTAATATTGCAATGATTAAACCAATTGTAATCCCAGCTCCACCCATAGTTGTGAAACATGAAATGAATGTTTCATTTAAGATGAATTGTGGTGCTTGTCCGTTAGTGACAGCTTCAGTGTTAGCTAATACAGCTTCTAACATTGTTGCTTGATAAACTGGTTTTAATACATTTGTTCCGTGGATACCGATAACCCAGAACACACATGATAAACCAAAGATCAATAAGTAACCTGGTAAACCAGTCATAACACCTCTAAGTGGTGTTTGGATACATGCACTAATTGCATCATAGAATGTTAATCCAAAGATTGTTTTGAATAATAATCCAAATCCAGAAATTAATAAGATTGTAATAACCCCAGGGAATAAAACATTGAATGATTGAGATACGTTTGTTGGAACTGTATCTGGCATTTTAATTTCAAGTTTCCCTGAATTCGCAAGTCGACAATAGATCTCGACGGATACGAGGGCGGTAATCATACCAACGAATAACCCTTGAGCATTTGTAAACTCTCTCGGTAATACGTTTACGATATTTAATAAATCACTCGCACCTTCAACAGCTACAGTCGTGAATGTATTACATAAAGTAATATAAGATGATAAAGCGATAGCAGGAACAACAATTTCTTTGTGTCCTAATGTTTTTCCTAATTCAATAGCAATTAAAATAACAGTACCAATTGTTAAGAAGTTTAATGTTGCATAGTTTGCAGCAGTAAATATATCAGTTAAACTTTCTAACCATGCCATACCTGGTAACTTAGCTAATGAAATACCAGTTGTTGTTGTGGAACAAACAACATTTGCGAACAATGTACAGAATGCTCCGGTAATAATAATTGGTAATAACGCAGTAAATGCATTTTTGATTGCTGACATGTGTCTTTGATTTGAAATCTTAGACGCCACTAACAGCAGTTTTTCAGTTAAAAAATCTCCCATAAATACTCTCCTCCTCTTTCATACCCATATTGTAAGAGGTTACATTT
>CAMTOK010000083.1 GCA_947074115.1 uncultured Erysipelotrichaceae bacterium
GTCATATTAAAAACCCCTCCAGTTGACTATGTCCAACTTTTGGGGTTCACTTCAAATCGATATCGCTTTTCCTTATGAATAATAGGCAAGAATCGTTGTCAGATTGCTTGTCCCTATACGTGTTGCCCCGACTTCTACCATTTCCTTTACTTGATAAAAATTCTTAAGACCCCCTGCCGCTTTCACTTCAATAGCGGGATGAACAAGACTCCTCATAAGTTTAACGTCTACTTTTGATGCACCAGCACTTCCAAGACCAGTACTTGTCTTTATAAAATCCGGTTTAATTTTATTCGCTATTAAACATAGTTTTAGTATCTCTTCTTTATTTAAGTAACAGTTTTCAAAGATTACTTTACAAATAATATTTTTTTGACGACATAATGTCACCATACTTTCCATTTCGAGTTCAACATAGTCATAATCACCCATTTTCATTCGACCTATATTAACAACGTAATCAATTTCGTCTACGCCATTATCAATTGCAGACATAGCTTCATATAACTTCACTGACAGAGGAGTTTGGCCTAATGGATATGAAATCGCAGCACCAACCCTAACATCGCTTCCAATTAGGTTATTTTTGCACCAAGGGACGACTGCACTATTGACAAGTACCATTTTCACTCCATATCTCCTTGCTTCCATACAAAATTTTTGTATCTCTTCATTAGTGACACATGGACTTAATAATGCATAGTCAATCATTTCACAGAGCTCTCTTTGCGTTAGATTCATTTTATCTTCCTCCTTTGGTATATTAAAAAACCATGTATGAATAGAAACACGACTTTCTCCACAATACATGGTTAATATATTTTAACGTGTATTGTTATATGTTTGTGACCACACATGTTTACACGCATATTATATGATTTGAAAAATTATATATAACCTCTATTTAAAATTAAACAGAATAATATTTTTCCATCAGCGATTGATTCCATTCATCACCACCATCGAGATTAGAACTGATGAATACAGGTACCTCAAGATGACGACTTTGCATTTCTAATGCAATTAACATATTTAACGTTTGAACAATATAACACCCTATAATAGTTGATGTCGAACCCATTTTACCTTTGATATGATCTAATTCCATTGATGCATCTCCGATGACACCAAAATTATCTATGACATAGTCACATATTTGATATAAATTTTTTCCACACTTATGTCTTGAAGCACTTGATTTAGAATGTTGTAAACTCGTTAAAGCGATTGTTTGAGTACCGCGTTGTTTACATAGTATTGCAAGTTCAACGAGGCATGCGTTTCTTCCAGAGTTAGAACAAATCATAACAATATCTTCTTTTTTAATCTTATTCGTATAATAAATCACTTCTGCATATTCTGGTATTCTTTCAATCATAGTTGATTTCTGAGGATGTTCACTTAATGTCACTTCGCTTGGAGCAATCATATAGACGTTAGCAAGACCTCCTGCGCGCGCATAAAATTCTTCCCCAATAATATGAGAGTGCCCAGTTCCAAAAACATAGAACTTTCCTCCCTTTTCTATACAATCAACTATCTTATTCGCAATACTTTCTAAGTTCTCATGATCGTTTTCAACTTTTTGTAAAAGTCCTACTATTTTATCTTTAAATTTTATCATATTATCTCGTCTTTACGACTTTTCCTCCTTTTAACTTTTCAGTCTATATGCAACCTTTGCACCGTGAACATATTTTAACAAATCTTCGGCAAACGGTTTTACATAACCAACAACATTAACATTTGATGATGGAGAGAGTGTATTCAAACAAATTTGTAATTCGCTAGTATATCGATTTGAAAGAATATTATCCACAGTCACACATCCCCTTTTTCTCTCTATAACCATATTTGGTTCTAATGATAGAATTCCTCTTAGCTGTGTTCCTCTGATCACATTTTCAGATATGTCCTGCCTTGATACATAAACCATACCTTCAATGATTTTAATTTCTTCATGTGTTAAACCTTCAAAATAAACTGGTATATCTATGACTTTTAGTTCTTTTAAATATTCATATTCTGTTTTGTGCATTCCATTCTTTTGTTCATCTGTGATGACATCCTTTACATATTGACAATGATTCATAACTTCTACCAATTCCCTTTTATGTGGTTGACTATCTCCAAATATAATATAATCAAATGCATCACTAGCAAATAGCTCCATTGCTTGTATATGTGAAGGGATATATCGGTGTTTTTCCAATGTTGGAACACCGTGCCCTTGTGAATTTAATTCATTTTTAGATAAAAGAGAACCAATAAATATACCCGCCTCACATCCATAAGATTGAAAAATCTCAGCAGCTTTTATAGCATTTTCTAACGAGAGTCCCGTATCATTTCTTGGAAAGAAATTATGACAACCACAATATTGTTTTATATTTCCGTAGTTATAAACATAGTCAATTCGTTTTTTGATTTCATTAAATGAAGATAAATTTTCCTCGATGATGATTCCATAAGGATTCATTGTGAGTTTTGAAATTTCTTCAAGTGTAAATCCTCCATCTATTCTTATTACAGGTATTCTCTTTATATATATGGGTTCTAAATTATCCACTGAACATCCCATTTTGTAAAGCATCGTATCATTGATATCGACATGACAAATCATATTTTGAGTTGCTGCGTAATCAAATAGATAATTGAAATTTTCATCAATACTCTCACTTGTATTTTCAAACCCTAAATCACCAAGTTGGATTGAAGTAAATATTCTTTTATAACCTAAAGATTTTGCCTCATCAACCTTTTCTTTAATAACGTCCTGTTGACAAAAATCAGGATATATCGATACACCAAATTCAACTTTATTACCAACCATACTTTTTGTACCCCCACTCTTTTTGTATTAATTCTTGTTTTGGATAAACAAGTTTGTTACTTTCTATTCTTCCACTAATAATAGATCCTGGACCAATCACAGAATTGATACCTACAGTCGCACCAGGAAGGAAAATCGTACCAACACCAGTTCTTGTAAAGTCTCCCAAATACGTAGCATTTGAGTACATTGTTGGATATTCGCGCCTACCATCTATATTATGAATCGTCTCACCATCGTCAAATCTTAATGTTCCACAAACTGTACCTGCACCTAAGTCACAACGTTCTCCGCAAATTCCATAAAACTCTCCATGGTGATATAGGTAATTCTTATTCATTAACACACCACCGAGAAATTCAGCTGTTTGTTCGACGATACAATAATTTCCTATTGATGAATATTCTCCCACCTTACAATAATTTTGTAGAATACATTCATCTCCAATAACACTGTATTTACCTATTACGGCTCCATTATCAATCTTTGTATTCTCACCAATAAATACTGGACCCTCTATCGTGACATTCCTTCCAATGATAGAACCCTTTCCAATTATAACCGACCCCGTTATTAGGGCACTCTCATCAATCGTGACCGAAGCATCAATACAATTTTCTCTTAATTTCATTAATTCATATTCGTTATGATATCTATTCGCTCTTAAAATATCCCACGGTTTATCTATATTGACACACTTCATAGACGCTAAAATACATTTCATCTTATGATCATTCAAATAATCATTTATGCTCTCCTCTAAGATAAATTCATTAGGCGATCCAATACCAACCTTTGTATTAGTAAAACGACCTTTGTTATATTTTATACACTCTAAAAAGTCGTATTTAAAATAGCCTCCTATCATAAAATGCCCTTTTTCATAACCCCTAGGGTGTGCAATAAAACACTCTAAGTCATCACCTTTATAATTGGCTATAATGTAATCATGAGAGTGATCAACCTGATCAGAAAGGAGAATTGTATTTTTATTTGATAGAAATAACTTATCTAAATCAAGGGGCTCTACTAAGCAATCTCCAAACAAACAAATAAAGTCATCTGTTATTGGTATATATTCAAAAGCAAGAGTACTTCCTTTCAATTCTGGTGTTTTAATAACTTTTACATAGGGCTCATTTCTAAAAAAATGATTAATCTCTTCCATACAATGATCACCAACAATAAAAATATTCTCAACTTGATGTCTCTTGATTGCCTCCACCGTATGGTAAAGCAATGGCTTATTAGAAATAGGAATCATACTCTTATTTCTTATTTCAGAATATGGCCATATTTTTTTGCCTTTTCCACCGACAAGAATAATAACATCCATGATATATATCCTCCTTTTTATATCATATGAAATAACATGTATAGACATGATATTCAATTTATATAACAATTATATGACTTTATATACAACTTGTCTATACAAGTGAGAATATTAATATATTTTTTTTATATAGTGTATTAGGAGGGAAAATCTATGAAATCTATCTTAAATATTATTTACAATAAGATCGGTCCAATCGCGACGAAGATTGCTACACAGAAACACTTACTCGCTATTAGAGATGGGCTTATCCTTTTAATGCCGATAACGATAGTTGCTTCTATTTTTATCATTGTTGGCGAACTCCCTATTCAAGGTTATCAATCTTTTATGATGAACCTATTTGGGGAAGAAGCGTGGGGGAGTTTTGTTTGGGATGTTGTTTATCCTGCAACGCTTGGAATCAGTGCAATTATAGCAGTCATTGGAATCAGTTATAATTTTGTTGTTAATGAAGGAATTGACGGAATTCCAGTCACTGCTATATCTCTAGCTTCATATTTCATCTTATTGGATGGTTCTGAAGGATTTATGAATTTCTGCGGTGCAGAAGGCCTCTTCGTAGCTATCATTACAGCATTAATTGTCTCAGAGATATATATTTATTTCATAAAAAAAGATTTTGTTATTCATTTACCAGATAGTGTGCCACCTACAATATTAAGATCATTTGTTGCACTTATCCCTAGTGTTGTCACTATCTTTATGTTCTTCTTCATAAGAATTGGTATGACATTTACTCCATATGGTACTGTCCATAATATGATTCAAACAATTCTCCAACAACCCTTAATGAATGTTTCTTCAACCTATTTAGGAACATTATTGACTTCGCTAGCGAATTCAATTCTTTGGACATTCGGGCTCCATGGAGATCAAATCGTTGGCTCTGTAACTGCACCAATTATGACATCAAACTATCTTGCAAATGTAGAAGCTGTTAAATCTGGATTACTTCCTCAATTTATTAATTGCGATGGATTTGGTGCAATCTTTCTTAATTTTGGCGGGACAGGATCAATTTTAGGATTGATTCTCGCTATGAGATTCTGTTGTCATTCAAAAACAATAAAGAAAATATCAAATATTGGTTTAATACCATCTTTATTTAATATTTCTGAACCAATTATGTTTGGTTTACCAATTGTTTTAAATCCTATTATGATGATTCCTTTTATCTTAACAACCTTTACAGTCACGAGTGTTGCTTATGGCGCTTTCGCATTAAACCTTGTTAATAAAATTATAGTCAGTCCACCATGGACCACTCCTATATTTGCATCAGGTTATCTCGCCACTGGCGGAGATGTACGTGCTATAATACTTCAAGCTGTTCTTCTCTTTACAGCATTCATAATCTATCTTCCTTTCGTTAAATACGTCGATAAGGAATATCTTGCAAAGGAAAATAAATAAACCTTAATCTTACGATTAAGGTTTTTATAATAAAGTGTTTATAATTGATTGTACATCCTGTTGCCCGTATACATCCATAGGAATAATACTTATATTGACTAGGGGATACTGCAAAGTCAGTTCATCTAAAGCATATTGATATCTCGGTTCAATTAATATGAAATCATACTTTTCAATAAAATCATAGATGACACGAAAATCAATAACAGTTAAAGAAAAATTAAGTTGATTATCTTTTATATAACTTAGTATTTTTTCCTCTATAGAAGATGTAACAATACCTTTATCACTAATCAGTAGAATTGATTTCATTGAATCTACTTTGTTAACATCAACCTTTCTTCTCATTACCGTTCTTGTATTTATATAATTTTCCGGGTGATAATAAGTATACCCTAACTCAATACATTGATTATTTTGATCGTAACACCTTTGAATTACTTTTAGAATAGGGACCTCATTAATCCCCAATACTGTTTGAATATCAGAATCTGGAAGAATTGCGATTGTTTTTTGATTAGCGTGAGTGATACTGTGATCACAAGTATCTAAGTAATTAAACAAAGAACCATTAAGATCTGACTCATCTATTTCTCCAATTAAACGGCAAGGGATAAGAGATTC
>CAMTOK010000084.1 GCA_947074115.1 uncultured Erysipelotrichaceae bacterium
GCTGCTGTTTTATCTAGATATGGAACTTTCCAATAAGTATCAAAAGCCCTAAAATGATCTATTCGTATTATGTCGTAAAGATCTTGTGACCAACTTAATCTTTCAACCCAAAAATAGTAATTGTCACTTTTCATTTTTGCCCAATCATAGAGTGGGTTTCCCCACAATTGTCCGTCTTTTGAAAAATAATCAGGGGGTACCCCAGATACAAAAGTCGGATTTTTATTTTCATCTAGTAAATAGTTATAAGGATTAAAATAGACATCAGCACTATCGTACCCCATATATATCGGTATATCGCCTATTATTTGTATACCTATTCTATTGGCATAATGTTTGAGTTCTTGCCATTGAGTATAAAAGATGTATTGTAAGAACTTAATGTAGTTAATTTCTTCTTTTAGTTCATCATTAGAGTATATCGTTTTCCATAGGTTCCATTGCACATAATCATTTTTCTCACGATTTGCCATAAAGAAGGCATAACCATTTAACCAAAATGCCTTATTAGTAAATTGATAATATTCATCATTTGGTACAAAATTTTGATAAGCTTCTCTAAAATAGATGTCTTTAAATGCTCTGACTTTCTCGTAATCAACATGATGTGAATTGTTTTCTATTGAAGTCACTTTACTTTTCAATAGTCCTTGGTTATAGAGACAATCTAAATTAATATAAATCTCATCTCCAGCAAAAGCGGAATATGATTGATAAGGAGAATGTCCATAACCAAGTGGGTTTAAAGGCAGTATCTGCCAATAGATAAATCCACCTTTTCTAGTTAACTCAATGAATTCCTTTGTCTTATCACCAAAATCACCGATTCCGTGTGTCCCAGGTAATGATGATACTGGTGCGAGTACACCAGCACTTCCCTCTATAATCGTATCCATAAATACCCTCCTTATCTTTATATTATCATATTATTTAAAGGAAACAAAAAGAATCATATACATGATTCTTAAAGAGTGATTTCTATTTTCTTTTTTAAGGGATTGTTGAAAGTTTTGACGAAAGCAAATGGTGAGCCATCTTTCGAATTGATAATAGTATCTATTCTTATAATTGGTTCATTCATTTTCATCTGCAAAAGCTGTGCGTAGTGCAAAGGCACAATCATTGGCTCAAACATCTGAGTAATGCTGCCTTGATCGATATATTTTTTCATATCGAGTATCTCTTTTAGGTTTCCTAAATCATCATCTGTGACATTCTTTCTAGCAATGTAGATTTCTTCTAAAGAAATCACTTCATTTTTTTTGACAATTTGTCTAACAACACGTAGTACAAGATCTTGTTTTGCTGTTCCAAGATATGTACTAATGTCATGTTCTACACGCTCTTTAATATCAAAGTAGATAATTTTGTGTTTCGTTTCATCATCATCGGAAACAATAGCAGTCTCTTGTTTCTTGTGCATTTTTTCGTCTGCTTTGAATGTTCCCTTATTCTTATCTCTATATAAATAGCCTTCATTAACGAGTTGTTCAACAGCTTTTCTAACTGTCATACGACTCGCTCCATATTGGCCTGATAGTAATCTTTCACTTGGAAGAGGTGAGTTAGCAGGTAAATCCTCAATTGACGCCAATATATTCTCTTTAATTTTTAAATATAATGGTTGTGTCATTTAAGCTCCTCCCGACTCAATAATCTCTTATTTCTTCATGAATGCAAATGGTCTCCAAGGTTCAATATAATCTAATAACATTTGCTCATTTTCAGGGATTCTACCAATAACATTTTTTCTACCGTCATTTGGCATATCCTTTAAAATAATATGAAGTTCCCCTTTGTATCTTGAATATTCATCATTGATTATTATAACATCTCCACGCTTTAAATCTCTAGTGTTTTGTGCAGGAACGCTTAAATCTTTGAATGTTACACGAGGGAATGTACTTCTTGCCATATATTCACTCATGTCACCTCTGATGAAATGCTCATGTTCATAAATAATTTTTTCTTCTGTTTCATGTAATTCTTTTTCAAAATCAATACTGAAAGTTAAGATTCCTGGATTGATTTGTGATAATGCTTTAAATTCTTCTTCACTTGCGTAACAGTTAGCAATTAATACATCATCAATCATTCTTGTCGCAAATAAATGTCTTGCTTGTACATCAATTGGTAAATCTCTATGCATTTCTAATGTACATAACCCTTCATTAACAGGCCATGGTCCATAACTTCCTTCTACTTGAGAAGAAACGAATGCTGCGATTTTTAAGTTATATTTTTTAATATCTTCATTACACATATCAAAGTGTTTTTGGCTTAAACCAGAAAATCTTTGTGGGTAGAAGTTATGGCATGTAATTAAATTTTCAGTGTTTGGATAATGACTCATAATGTTTGCGATATATTTATTACCAAAACTTGCATTGATCTCAATTTTTAATCCTTCTTTGTTACATGTCATTAATGATTCTTTTAAACCATCAAATCCTTCATCTAAACGAATACCATCAACATGGATATCTTTGAAGAATGATAAATCATTATAAGCTATTCCTAATTTATCAAATACGAATGGAGCAACATCTAGAATGATTTCCATTCCATGAGCATGAGCGTGATCGCTTAATGCTAAGAATTCCTTTTTAATATCTTCTCTATCTTTTTCAGCGCTTAATAAACAACTGAAAATTCTTTTAATTCCATACTTTGCAGCTAATGAAATATATTCCATATCTCTTTCTACAGTTGAATGTTCTGGGTAAATTGAAATCCCTAATCTTGCCATCTTTATTTTCTCCTTTTCTATTAAAAAGTCAGCATTATTCTGCTGACGTTCGTTTCCCTTGAATATAAAATTCCATTCTATCTAAAATAAGATTAATTCTTTTTTTAGAACTTCTACTAAATAGGAACGTCAATAATTTGTGATTGAGGTCTTTTGACTTTGATGCAGCATCGAATCCTTCACTATAATCGATCTCTACCATTCCATCATCTGTAGCCTTGTATTTATATTCTAAGAAATTTACACCTTGAAAACTTGTGAATTCAGCTCTATATAGCCCTGGTTCTAAGTTAACAATAGTTGTACGCACACCAGCATTCATACCTGTTCTTCCCTTGATTTGCTTTTTATATTCATATCCAGGTTGAACATCACCAATTGCGACTGTTTCTTCAGTTGCGTTTTCAATATCAAGCACTACCATTTCGTTGATGAAATCTACGACTTCTTCGAAAGTGGCATCTATTATTTTCTTAATTTCCATCTATCTATCCTCTATTTCTTTTTCATAAAACCGAATATACCTAATCCAACTAAAACGACTCCGCTTAATAACAATAATGTCGGACTATCCATAAGGTTGCTATATACAATAAATAGGCAGCCAATACTAATACTAAATAAATACCATTGCTTCATCAAAATCACCTATCCTTTTACCTAATTATAATATAAGAAGAGCCGAAGCTCTTCTTATTGTTTTTTCAAAGTTGTTAAACTAATTAAGCTTCTTCTGAACCTTTGTTAGCTAAGACAACGAATACTCCCCAGATCACGATTGCGATTGCTAAGTTTACAATTGCAACTAATGCAGCTGTGAAAGATCCTCCAGTTGCTAAGAAAGCATAGATAACTGGTGGTACTACCCAAGGAATTTCAACATATACAGGTGGAACTAATCCAGAAACTGTAGCAGCCCATCCGATGATAGTTAAGATTACTGGTACGATCATCCAAGGGATGAAGTACATTGGGTTTAATACGATTGGCATACCAAATACAACTGGTTCGTTGATATTGAAGATACCCATTGCAACTGATAAGTTTGCAACTGCTTTTGATTCTGCACGTTTAGAGAAGATATAGATTGCGATAATTAACGCGATTGTACATCCAGCTCCACCCATCCATACATAAGCATCGAAAGATCCACGAGTCCAAATATAAGACATTTCTTTTCCAGCTTCGAAAGCTGCAGCGTTGTCTAATAATGCTGTTTTGTAAGTTCCGTCTAATACAGCACCTAATACGTTAGTACCATGGATACCGAAGAACCAG
The DNA here is from genome assembly GCA_947074115.1 of uncultured Erysipelotrichaceae bacterium. Lineage (GTDB taxonomy): Bacteria > Bacillota_I > Bacilli_A > Erysipelotrichales > Coprobacillaceae > CAMTOK01. The sequence continues at coordinate 4,028 of CAMTOK010000084.1, forward strand.
AATAATTGAACAGCGATGATAACGATTAAGATTGCTCCTAATCCTTGAGATAAGTTCATGAATGGTGTTTGAATGTAAGTAGAAACGATATCTCCTACTGGCATTCCAACGAAAGTAGTAGCAGCCCATCCGATAGCTCCACATACATAAATTGCGATTGTTCCAGGAACGATTGCAGCAAATGCATTAGAGATCATTGGTGGTACTGAATCTGGTAACTTGATTGTTACGTTTTTAACCATTAATTTAGAGTAGATTACAGCAGCAACTAATCCTACGATTAATCCTGTGAATAATCCTGTTGCAGATAAGTAACCCCAAGGTAAGTTACCCCAAGTTCCTTCAACACCTTGTGGTGTTAAAGCGATGTAAGAAGCGATAGCTACAACTCCACCAGCTAATTCGTTTACATCATAAGCTTTAGCAACGTTGTATCCTAATGCGAATACGAACACTAAAGTGATCATTGCTAAAGTTCCCCACCATACGTTACCGTTGATACCGATTAACCAAGACATTGCTTCAGCAATTCCTAAGTCAGGTACATAACTGTTTGGTAAGTCACGTACGAATACGTTTAATAATGTAGCAATAGCTCCAGCCATTGTTACAGGCATAATTCCGATGAAAGCATCACGGATTGCAACTAAGAATTTTTGAGTAGAAATTTTAGTCGCAACTGGAACGAAATGTTCTTCCATCCAAGCAGTAAATTTTTCCATTTTTCCTCCTTTGTTATGCGGTCAATAAATCTAAATAATATGATCAGTTCGTTTTCCCGTAACAGCACATACTATAGAGAGTATAAGACTCACATAATCCTCCCTTTCTAGTGGTATATACCACTTTATGACTTTAGTATACCATCTAGAAATAATTTTGCAAGCGTTTTCCATATTTTTTTTCAATTCTTTATATTATTGACATAAATCTCTCAATTTATTCACATTTTATTAATTATTGGTCTATACCAACGATAAAAACGAATCATTATTTGATTCGTTTTTGTGTTCCTATAAGTATACCATTAATATCTTTCGTACCAAAATCAATAGAATCTATTGATAAAACTTTTGGACCAAACCTTTTTTGTAATTCTAATAGTTTATATGATATTTGAGGTGCTATTAAAATAATATCAACATACTTATTAAAATTCTCTATATCATTAATACCACATGATATTGCTTCTAAATGAATAAATGAATTTTTAACATAATTATTGATTTCACTCGCAATAAAAGCAGAACTTAAACCACTTGTGCATACTATTAATATCTTTTCATCACTTTTACTTTTATAAAGTTCTCGTGTTTTGATCATATTATCCTGTTTTAATAAATCAATAAAGTAATTACATTGATCAACTGCAGACTTAAAATCAGTTATTGTAAAATGGTGATAAAATATAATTTCACCATCACAATCTTCTATCTTCATTTCTAATATATTTTCAAAAAAATTAATATAACCCTTTTTATCATGTCCTAAAACTTTTAAAGTACATTCTGATTGTATAACATTGATTTCATTATTATATAATAGCCACTTTTTAATAATAGGTGCAAATGTATCCTTACAAAACTCATCCATTATATCACTCCTAAATAAGTTAATTGGTGAGGTCACCCTCTATACACCTTATTCAAGAAAATCTAAAATATAATTCAATGTCGAAAATTATCAAATCTTACGTTTTTTAACTCTCTTAGATAATTCTTTTAATTCTTCTTTTGATAATTGATCTAAATGTTCTAATTGATAGATAAAGTTCGTTACACTCTCATTGTATTTAAGTTTTTGAACTTCAGCAAAATAATTTAAAACAACACCAGTACAGATAGTAATAACAACAATACCATAGATTCCTAGAAATACAGTTAATACTCTACCTATACCTGTAATCGCAACAAAATCACCATAACCAATAGTCGTGACTGTCGCAAAGCAATACCACAATGAATCGTATATTCCATCTATATTAGGTTCAAAGAAAGAAATGATACATGCAAAGACTATTAAATAGGCAACGAACCCCCATAATAAAGTGTCAACACCACTTGTTTTTAAGATTTGTAAAAACAATTTCATTTTTTTCATTTTGAATACCTCTTTTCCTATTTATAAATCTATTAAACACGATATAAAAAAAATAGGCAATGCCTATTAAAGAATTTTAG
>CAMTOK010000085.1 GCA_947074115.1 uncultured Erysipelotrichaceae bacterium
TGAAAATTACTCACAAATGAAACAAGGAGCGACATGTGAGATACTCACCTATTCAATTGAAAAAAAGAGTGACTTACAAGCAACAGGAGTTCACTTAATAAAATCAAAAGGATCATTTGGTGTTAAGTTTAAAACACAAGGTTTAGAAAAAAACGCTTTTGTTTGTAATATACCAGGCTATTTTAGTGTCTACAACGCTCTTGTCGCTATAATGATATGTCATCTATTAAAAATTAAAACATCATATATTAACGCTGCATTAAAAGAAGTAAGAGTGCCAGGGCGTGTAGAAGTTGTGAGTGTCCCTAAACCTTATACTGTGATTATCGATCACGCTCATAATGAAGCATCGTTCCGTAACATTGTCACAACAATGTTGGTCTATAAACCAAAACGAATCTTATGCGTATATGGGTGTGGTGGCGATCGTGATCATAAACGTCGTTATCAAGCTGGGAGGATTATGTCATATTATCGTTGTTTTTCAATAGTGACTGCGGATAATCCAAGAACAGAAAAGTTTATTGATATAGCGGAAATGATTATTAATGGTATTTTATCGAATGACGGTGAATATATCTTGATAGAGGACAGAAAAGAAGCAATAGAATATGCTCTCGAACACGCAGTTAAGGGAGATATAGTTTTATGTCTAGGAAAAGGCCATGAAGACTATCAAATCCTTAACACAGGGACAATTAAATTTAGTGAAAAGGAGGTCATTCAAAATTATTTTAAAGAAATACAGAGCGATTAAAGATACGAGACCTTTTTATATGCAAAAGAAAAATCTCATAATGATCGCTGTCGCAATACTCTTTACTGCAGGGCTAGTGCTCTATATGCAGCAGCCTAGAATGACTTTTACTGATGATGAAATTCATCTATCTTTATATCAAGAAGTTGATGTTTATGAATATATAGAAAAGACATCACACATGAATATTAATGAGATAGAAGTTGAACATGACATAGATAATAAAAAGTTAGGGAGTTATTTGGTACTCTATAAGTACCAAAAGAAAACTTTCAAATTAATGGTCTATATAGATGATACAAGTCCACCACAATTTGAAATCAGAAATTCTAAACTCCTACTTAACAAAACATTAGATCCAACATCACTTGTTTATAATATAGTTGATGATTCAGAAACTCATGTTTATTTTAAGGAAGATTATTTATTTAATGAAACAAAAACATATAAAGTTGTTGTTGTCGTAGAGGATGCGTATGGAAATACGACAGAGAAAAACTCATATGTATTGGTTGAAGAAAAGGATGAAGAAGCACCATCATTAACTGGATTAGATCCAATAACAATCTTAGCAGGCGATGAAATAGATTTGAAAAAAGGCGTTGTCGCTTTAGATGATCATGATCCTAATCCAAAGTTATCTATCGATGATTCAAACCTCAATATCACAAAAGAAGGTGAATATGAGGTTATGTATACGGCAGAAGATGAAAGTGGAAACAAAACAGCAGCAATTCGATATGTAGAAGTCTTAAGTCAATATGCAAATAGAGTATCAGTCAAAGACGGTGTAAAAACATGTTATTTAACATTTGATGATGGCCCATCAGCGATCACACCAGAAGTATTAGATATATTAGATAAGTACAATATAAAAGCCACTTTCTTTGTGACAGGAACACAAGACAAATATTATGATTGGATAGGCGAAGCCTATAAACGAGGACATGTCATTGGTCTCCATACCTTTAGTCATGATTATGAAGCAATCTATAGTTCATTACGAAGTTATGTCGCAGATCTTAATAAAATCAAAGAACTTGTTTATCAACAAACAGGAGAATACACCAAAGTTATGCGTTTTCCAGGTGGTTCAAGTAATCTTGTTTCTAAAAAATATAACGATGGAATTATGAGTCGTTTGTCTAAGAAAGTAATAGATTTAGGCTATCAATATTATGATTGGACCTGTATCAATGGCGATGGAGAAAACATCAAAACAGTTTCAGGATTGGTCAATAAGGCAGTGGAGGAAGTTCAATTAGCACAAAAGAATGGACAAGAAGATATTATGTTCTTAATGCATGATAGTGCTTCTTGTGCAAATACAGTAAAAGCTTTGCCAACGATACTTGATTACTTGTTAGATCAAGGTTATGTTTTTGATGTCATTAGTGACTATTCACCAACATTTCATCATTCTATTCAAAACTAGACTCATGTCTAGTTTTTGTTTTGTGAAATGATTTGAAATAAAAATAAAATCATGTATAATAAGGTGAACGTAAAAGGAGAAATGTACATGATATCAACAAAAAATGTCACTCTAAGATATGGAGATCGTGCTTTATTTGAAAATGTTTCTATTCAATTTACTGAAGGTAACTGTTATGGAATCATTGGAGCAAATGGAGCTGGTAAATCTACATTTTTAAAAATATTATCTGGTGAAATTGAACCAAACAAAGGTGAAGTCATCATTACAGAAGGACAACGTCTTTCAGTTTTAAAACAGGATCACTTTGCATATGATGATCAAGATGTTTTAAAAACAGTTATGATGGGTAACAAACGTCTTTATGAAATTATGGTAAGAAAAGAAGAATTATATAGCAAACCTGATTTCAATGATGAAGATGGATTAGAATTGGCTGATCTTGAAGGTGAATTCTTAGAAATGGATGGATGGAATGCAGAAACAGATGCAGAAATCTTATTAAACGGGTTAGGTGTCTCTGGAGAATACCACCATTTATTAATGAAAGAATTAGGAGACCAACAAAAAGTTAAGGTCTTACTTGCTCAAGCTATTTTTGGTAACCCTGATGTCTTATTATTAGACGAACCTACCAACCATTTAGATTTAAAAAGTATTACTTGGTTAGAAAACTTCTTATTAAATTTCCAAAATACTGTTATTGTTGTCTCACATGATAGACACTTCTTAAACAAAGTGTGTACACATATTGCAGACATCGATTTTAGTAAAATTCAAATGTATGTAGGGAACTATGATTTCTGGTATGAATACTCACAAATGATGGTTAAACAAGCAAAAGAAATCAATAAAAAAGCAGAAGCAAAGAAAAAAGAACTTGAAGACTTTATTGCACGATTCAGTGCAAATGCTTCAAAAGCAAAACAAGCAACATCTCGTAAAAAGTTATTAGATAACTTAGAAGTTGTTGATATGAAACCATCTATGAGACGTTATCCATTTATCGGATTTACACCTGATAGAGAAGTAGGAAATATCGTATTAACTGTAGAAGGTTTATCTTATACACTCAATGATCAAAAGATCTTAAACAATGTGTCATTCTCATTAAGTGCACATGATAAAGTTGCTTTTGTTTCAGATAATGAATTAGCAACAACATCATTCTTTAAAATTATTACAGGAGAAATTACTGACTTTGAAGGTTCATTCCAATGGGGTGTGACAACATCAAGATCTTATTTCCCTAAAGATAATAATGAATATTTCGATAACAGTGACTTATCATTAGTGGATTGGTTAAGACAATACGCTATTGGTGATGTTTATGAACAAGATTTAAGAGGATGGTTAGGAAGAGTTTTATTCTCAGGAGAAGAAGCATTAAAGAAAGCAAATGTTCTTTCTGGAGGAGAAAAAGTAAGATGTATGTTAGCTAAAATGATGATGGCTAACTGTAATGTTCTTGTTTTAGATGAACCAACAAACCATTTAGACTTAGAATCAATCCAAGCATTAAATGAAGGATTAATTAGATTTAAAGAAAATATCTTATTTACATCTCATGACCACCAATTCGTACAAACAATTGCAAATCGTGTTATTGAGTTTAATGATGAAGGATGTATTGATCGTTTGTCTTCATATGATGAATACTTAGAATTTAAAGAGAATAATTAAAAGAGTGATGAAAATCACTCTTTATTGTTATAGACTGTTAAATTGTTATTCATATCACATAAAACCAGTAATACATCTTCATATGTTTGATAGCCTTTGGCTTTTAATTGACCATCAAACCAATCTTTATCTTGTCCTGTTTTCACTAATTTATCTTCAAATAAATGACCATTAATCATCAGTGCAAATAAAGGTTCTTCCTTAGGAATTGGAATCGTTAAATCATCAACAATAGAAGGTCTATATTGTGGTTTAACAAAGATAGAAAAACGACCATTAGGTTCTAAGAAAACTTGATCTAATTGAGTCAAATCAAAATATCCAGCAATTCTTAACTGCATTAAGAATTCATTAACATCCAATTTCGCTTTAGATAATGAAGATTCAAGAATCTTATCATCCTGATACAAAACAAGTGGGTTCCCTTCAATTAAATGTCTCGCTTTTAGAGATTTTCTTGAGATTAAAGAGAGGAGAATAACAAATACTGCATAAGTAATCATGGCAGTTAAAGGTCGAGCAACGTCACTCCAGTCTTCAAGAACACACATTTCACTTGCTATACTACCGATACTGATTCCAATAATATAGTCGTACATACTCAGTTGAGTCACTTGGCGATAACCCATTAACTTTGTGAGTATGAAAAGGACAATTAAAGATAAAATTGCTAATAGAAATGTTTCAAATATCATATTTATCACCATACTTAGTATGGAAGTGATATTTGTTTCTATTCACACTTTGTGTTATATATCTTGTGTGTATATTTTTTTGATTTTACAAATATACATAAAGTGGTGATCTTTGTTAGGGTACCATTTTTCATCTAATGTTTCATCAATGAAACATTCAGGTTTAATTGTATCAACATATTTTTTTTCAACAATAAAGACACAAGACGCTTCTTTAAATGTTGGAACACCATCAATAAATATAGGTGTTAAACCAACTTCAGCAATCTTATCAGTATCTTTACCAGATACTTTACCTAAATAACCCATTTCTTTTTTATAACCATTAAAAAAAGATAATGAAAAACATTCTTCTTGATCAACAAATGTTTTGGTATATCTTTGTGGACGGATATAAACTGTAGCGACATTTTCACCCCACATAATACCAAGACCGCCCCAAGAAGCTGTCATTGTATTGATTTGATCTTGTTGACCTGCAGTGATTAACAACCAGTCATTACCGATTAACTGAAATGGATTGATTTGCAAGTCTTTAATATTTATTTCTTGAAAAGACATAATCAATTCCTCCTTTTTTGAATTATAGCATATTATATGCACAACCTAGAAGAAAGAGTAGGTGTAACATATGAAAAAATTACTAAATATAGTGATCTCTGTCTTGATTGCTTTATGTATATTAACCTTTGGTGTTGGTATTTTTGTAGGAAATTATGTTTATGATTATATTTTAAATCCAACAACATCTAATTTTATTTCTGATTTCTTAGAAACAAATAAAGATAAACAAAAGGATGCACAAGCATGGTTAGATGAAAATGCATTAAACACTACGATAACAAGTGAAGATGGTTTAAGTTTAAATGGTTATTATATAGATAAAAAATCATCTACAACTGTCATCATGGTTCATGGTTATCGAGGGAATGCAGCAAGCATTACCTATCCAGTAAAAATTATGGACAAACAAGATTATAACATGTTGATTGTTGATTTGCGTGGACATGGTTATAGTGAAGGAAATTATATCGGTATGGGTTGGGATGAAAGGCAAGATATCTTATCATGGATTGATTATATTTTAGATATTGATGAGAGAACATCTATTATCCTATATGGTGTATCAATGGGTGCTGCAACTGTCATGAATACGCTTAGTGAAGAACTCCCACCACAGGTTAAAGGAATCATTGAAGATTGTGGTTATACAGATGTAGAAAGTATTTTAGGGAATCAAATTGGTTTAGGCGGTCTGCCTGGTAAATTTATTTTTAAAATGACAAGTCTCGTAACTAAATTTAGATCAGGTTATTATTTAAGTGATGTCGAACCGATAGAACAAGTTAAAAAGAGTACAATTCCAATACTCTTTATTCATGGAGATAAAGATACATTTGTTCCAACAAGTATGGTTTATGAATTGTATGAAGCAGCAACCTGTGAAAAGGAATTGTTAGTTATTGAAGGTGCAGGACATGCAAATAGTTGTTCAACAGATCCAGAAAGCTATTTTGGAGCAATTAATAATTTTATAAGAAAACATAAATAGATGTTAATTTTCTTAGATTTAGAAAGTAAAACATAAAGATTTTATAAAGGGTGTTGT
>CAMTOK010000086.1 GCA_947074115.1 uncultured Erysipelotrichaceae bacterium
TCATGATCAACATATTGTTTTGTTTCTAAGTAATGAATCGATAGATTTGATAACTTAGCACCAATTTCTCTGCCAGATATATGGCTATTTGCGATAGCGACAATATCTTGGTTTTCTGACGTTAAGTCATGTAGTGCTATTTCAACATTGTCTCCTAGGGCTTCTCCTAAAAAGTTTACTAATAATGCATACGGTTCTAATAATTTATACATCTAATCGCCTCCGACACCATTATACATGAAATTTACAAAAAGTATAGCATTTTTTATCATGATAATAATTAATAATTTTTCATTTCAAATGTAGACAAACAAACAACGTCAAACAAAATAGAAATGTGTTTAACGTTGTCTTTTTTTATCTAAATATACAATTCCCGCTAAAATAACAATAGCAAAACCGATACCAAACATTGAACCTGTCAGTACTCGTTTTATGTTTGTACTTTCATAGGTTGTTAAGGTTTGTGTGAAGCCATCAATCAACATAGGAATCATTAAGAGTATTCCAATAAACCATGGAATCTTTTTAATAGTTTGTGTTAATAAAAAATAACTTATTCCAAAACCTAACATAATAAATAAGCATCTATAACAAATTGGAAAACAAAAACCAAATATATGTGGTGCGCGATGTGCCATACCATTACATAATGGAACTTGACCAATAAGAGACAGACGCTCTAATAGCATACGAAACACTGTTATCATTAGAATAGTGACTGAATGACTGAATAGTAATAATACGAAGATGAGCCTGCTGATGATAGACAACAACAGAATATAAAGATTCCAAATACAAATCCAAAGATCATACCCTTTAAACAAGATTTTGCTTTTAACGGATATTGAGCATGCCAAATAATATATAACACAAGACCAACAATCGGAAATAAGAAACTTAAAAATGCAAGTCCACCATTAGGTGCATCTCCATTTGAATATAAATTTTGATTATGAATTGGTTCATAATATCCATTCGTTTCGTTATAACTGTTGTCATAAACCTTTCCATCATTTGTTGTTGCTAGGGATTGTCCACAATTTGGACAAAAATTAGCACTTGTATCTTTTAATTCAAATCCACAATTTTTACAATACATATACATCCCTCCCTTTAATCATACTATCACAGACTTCCAAATATGTGAAGAAAAAAGCAATCCTCAAAGAGGACTACTTTTGACTTAGTTTTTCATCAATCGCTTTTGCTGCTGTTTTACCAGCACCCATAGCTAAAATAACAGTTGCTGCACCAGTGACAACATCACCACCTGCATACACAGCATCTTTACTTGTTTTCATTGTTTCTTCATCAACAATGATTCCACCCCAAGATTGAGTATCTAAACCTGGAGTTGTTTGTCTGATCAATGGATTTGGACTTTGTCCGATAGAAACAATAACAGTTCCTGTTTCAATGACAAATTCACTATCCGCTTTAACAACAGGACGACGTCTTCCACTTTCATCAGGTTCACCTAATTCCATTTCAACGCATTCCATTGCACTCACCCAACCATCTTCTCCTAAGATACGTGTTGGATTTGTTAATAACTTAAAGATAATCCCTTCTTCTTTTGCATGATGAACTTCTTCTTCACGCGCAGGAATTTCTTCTTCACCACGACGGTAAACGATATAAACATTTTCTGCTCCTAAACGTTTCGCTGTTCTCGCAGCATCCATCGCAACATTTCCCGCTCCAATAACGCAAACGTTCTTAGAAACATCGACTGGTGTCGCATATGTTGGGAATTCATATCCCTTCATTAAATTAACACGTGTTAAGAATTCATTAGCCGCGTAAACACCATTTAAGTTTTCACCAGGGATGTTTTGGAAACGTGGTAATCCAGCTCCACTTCCTATAAAGATACCTTCATATCCTTCTTCTAACAATTCATCAATTGTCATTGAACGCCCAACAACAACATTTGTTTCAAACTTAACACCCATATCTTTGATTGTTTGTACTTCTTGAGCAACCAAATCTTTAGGTAATCTGAATTCAGGGATTCCATAAACAAGAACACCCCCAACTTTATGAAGTGCTTCAAAAACTGTCACTTCATATCCTTTTTTAGCAAGTTCTCCTGCACAAGTAATACCTGCAGGACCACTTCCAATGACAGCTACCTTTTTGCCATTTTTCTCAATAGCAGGTGCAGTAGACTCACTATTTTCTCTATGGTAATCTGCAACGAATCTTTCTAAACGTCCAATTCCTACTGATTCACCTTTAATCGCACGAACACATTTCCCCTCACATTGGTTTTCTTGTGGGCATACACGACCACAAATAGCAGGCAATGCATTTTCTTGAGTAATAATTTGATACGCTTCTTCAAAATTCCCTTGGCATACTTCTTGAATAAATTCAGGAATTGGAACACCAACAGGGCAACCTTGTTTACAAGGTTGATGGCGACAATTTAAACAACGTGTTGCTTCTTCAACTGCTTGTTCACTTGTATAACCATAAGTCACTTCTTCAAAATTTTTATTTCTTACATTTGGTTCTTGTTCAGGCATTTTCACCTTTTCTAATGACATATTTGGCATATTATCTTTTCACCCCTGTTAAGTTGCAGACATGAGACTCTTGTCTTTTGAACATTTTTTGTCTTGCGATTAACTCATCAAAATCAACAACAAGTCCGTCAAAATCAGGTCCATCTACACACGCAAATTTTATTTTTCCATCAACAGTGACACGGCAACATCCGCACATTCCTGTTCCATCAATCATAATAGGATTTAAAGAAACTGATGTTTTAATGTTGTGTGGTTTTGTCACGCCAACAACTGCTTTCATCATTGGAACAGGTCCAATAGCGATCACTTCATCAATTGTTTGTCCTTCATCTATTAATTGTTGTAAAACTGTCGTTACCCAACCTTTTTGACCTAATGATCCATCATCAGTTGCGATATAAACATTTTCACAAAACTCTTTAAACTTATCAGCCCATAATACATACTGAGCTTCTCTTCCCCCAATAATAACATCAACTTTTACACCTTTTTGTGCCAAGGCGCGAAGTTGTGGATAAAGTGGAGCACTTCCAACTCCACCTGCAACACCAACAACACGTTCATGTTGATGTAATACAGTTGGTTCCCCTAAAGGACCAACGAAATCAGTAATTTCGTCTCCCTCTTTTAAAGACGCTAATACTTGTGTTGAATACCCTACAATTTGATAAATAATTGTAATCGTTTCTTTTTCTCTATCATAATCAGCAATAGTTAATGGAATTCTTTCACCATCTTCTCCTACTCTTAATATGATAAATTGTCCAGCTTCACATTTTCTAGCGACATGAGGTGCATGAACTTCCATCAGTTCAACCACATCATTTAGTACTTCTTTTTTTACAATTTGGTACATATCGATTCCTCCATAATTGCCATAAATTATAACATATACACACTTCTATAGCAACGCAAAAAAAGAAGAGTCAGGGAGTACTCTTCTTTTTAAATAGGAGGTAGGGAGAACCTCTTTACTTACTTGTATATTATCTTTTACAAGTACATCATAACTCTTATACATGAATTGAATATGAATTTATTAAAGTAATTCAAGTTTCCCTTTTTTAATACACAGTTGAACATCTAAACAAGATGCAAATTCTTTTGAATGCGTTACAACGATCACACACTTATTTTCCTTATGTGCTAAATTCACAAATGTCTTAATAATCCCTTCTGATGTTTCCTGATCTAAATTCCCCGTTGGTTCATCACAAAGAATTAAATCAACATCCTTAGCCATCGCTCTTGCGATAGCGATCCTTTGTTGTTGTCCTCCTGACAACTTACGAATATCTCTTTTAGATTCTTCTTCGCTAAGACCCAACGCCTTTAATATATGAAGTGCATGCTCTTTTTTATTAGGGACTTTAATTCCTGCAATATCCATAGCACTTATAACATTTTGCATTGCATTCATATAAGTGATTAAGTTATAAGATTGAAAAACAATTGAAACATCATTACGTCTGTATTTTGTTGTCCCTATCTTCATAATGTCTTCTCCCTTATAGAGAACACGACCCGACTTAGGGGCATCTAGTCCACCAGCAAGAACAAGCGATGTTGTTTTACCACTTCCGCTTGCTCCAACAATAGCGTACGTTTTTCCTTTTACAAATTCAAATGAAGCATCTTTTAATATATTTACTTGTTTGGAACCATCTTTATAGTGATAACACACTTGATCAAAACTTAATACTGTTTCTTGCATACTATCCCTCCTTCTTCACAAGAATTTCTCTTGGAGATAATCTTAATATATATATAGATGGTATTAACACTGAAACCAAACAGATCAGACCAGTAATCTCAGCCAACTGAATAACTGTTTCAGTTGTCATTGAAACATCTAATGATGCATCTGTTGGTGCACTCATAGCTTGATTAAACATATTTCCTTTATTGCCCTGCCCCTTAAAACTACTCATGTCAGAGACATCTGATGGCATTTCCATCATAACACCACCTTGTGATGATGTTGAATCCTCTAAAATACCACTCACAACATTAGATACCATCTTTCCAGTTCCTAAAGATAATCCAAATGCCAGAACAGCAATTATACCGACTTCAACAAGTTGTTGAAGGACAATTTTTATTTTTGATTGCCCTAGAGATAAGAACACACCAAACTCATAGAAACGAGAACGTAATGTTAATATGAGAATCAAACAAAGAATTGCACTTCCTGCAACAATAACAACCCCTAAGAAAATACTCGCAAAGTTTTCCATATTTTCTAGCGAAGAAATACTACTTTGATAGATAGAATCATTTGCGTCTAACGTATATGTTTCAAAATCAATATCAGTAGATGTCGTTGCCAACTCTTTAAATGCTTCTATATGATCTGGATCATCTAAATAATATGTTGCGCTTGTAATATCACTATCACTCCCACTTAATTGTTGTGCTACACCCAATCCTGTATAAATTTGATTATATGGATTTTGTCTATTACTCATCATGTTCCCCATAGAAGAACTCGTTTGAATTTCATAAATTCCGACAATTTCTAATTCAACCACAACCTCATTATCATCTTCATCAGTTGTTGTCACGCTAAAAGTATCTCCGACCTCTAAATCATTATCACTCGCTAAATTTGTTTCAATAACACAATACTGACTATCTATATCATCACGACTTAACAAACGACCAGCTGTTAAAACATAGTTCTCACTTGTAAAATCTGATAAATACGCCATTGTTGTATTCCCAACAATACTAAAATCGTAATTATCCATCATAACTCTTTGATCACTTTGTGAAGACTCGCCTCCCATATCAGGCCTCATAGAACCAGTATCCGTTGATGTTTCTGCTTGTGCCTGCATCGAAACAGGATCAATATCATCACTAGATACATTGGCACTTACTGTATAATTATAACTATCCACATAATCAAGATCTTTTAATTGATCAGCCATATCTATTGTAATAGATTGGATCACTTCACTCATAGCCTGTCCTTTATCTCGATCCTGCATAAAAGACATCATATTATAAGAAAACGTCACATCGCTTCCTAATGATAATCTGACTTGATCCATTGATTTTACTGTTGCACTTTTAATTGATAAGCCCGCAATAACAAGATTAGCTATTATACACATGAGGACAAATAGTAATATTGTTTTTCCAAAGCTTTTCTTTAAACTTAATATTGCATTTTTAATCATAAAAACTCCTCCTTTACATTTTCATTTAAACCCTTTTTTATATGTTAATTAACTTATAATTGTGTGAAATAATAAAAAAAACTTTCCATGATAATCGAGATAGATTAAACTAATAGAAAGGAGTGATAACTATGATTAAACATATGGTTTGTTTTAAATTAAAAGAGCCTACACCTGAGTTATTAGAAGAAACAAAAAATATTTTGTTATCAATGAAAGGTAAGGTTGAATCTTTAATTGATTTAGAAGTTGGAATTGATTTTTTACATAGTGAAAGATCGTATGACATCGTATTACTATCTACCCATGAAAACAAGGACGCTCTAGAAGCGTATCAGAATGATCCATATCATTGTGATGTTGTTAAAGCTTTTATCGCAAATATAAAAGAAGCGAGTGTGGCGGTAGATTATATTGTTGAATAAAAAAAGTTAACTTCCTATAA
>CAMTOK010000087.1 GCA_947074115.1 uncultured Erysipelotrichaceae bacterium
TAATCTACCAATATATATTCATAAGGTATGCAAAGTCTTTGTGTATTGTTCCTACATAAGTGGTGAATTTAAGGAGAATATTGAAACAATCAATAGTGGTTACTATTCTTTCGATGAATTACCAGAGCCTATCGCAACATCTAAAAATTCATATGAACAAATAAAGATGTGCTTTGATGCACACCTTTCAAAAGATTGGACAGTATTATTTGATTAGATAGCGTAAGCTATCTTTTTTTATTGATGATTATTAACCAACATTAATCATAGAAATATTTTATAAAAAGATTTTATCTGTATCATACCAGTTATTAGGAAAACCAAGACTATTTAAAATTACATTTACATCAACTGAATTGAGGTTTTTGCTCAATGATTTAGTTCTATTTATAAGTGTATTATGTAAGATACTATATTGTTCTTTTGGTAGCAGACATTGCAATATTATGAAAACGTTATATACATCTTGTTTTTCTGATGTATTCATTATTCCATATTTATCGTGAAGAGGTGGTAAGTAGTGAACGTGTTTTCCTTTACTCTTGAAATGAAATAATAAATTATTGTGAGCAACTACATTTCTCAATTCTAAAACATTTTCCAAATATGACATAAGATTATTGGGGGTCAGTTGAACTTGTTCCATATTAAGATTATCAGCTAAAAAATAACTAAAATCCTTGGCGATTTTATTTTTTAATGAATCGTTTAAATATTTATAAAAGTAGACGAGTTGGCCGAAGTTCATATAGTTTGTAAGAATCCAGAATGGAACATCTTCGTGTTGATTAATATAATGTTTTATTGGATTGTTATTTTCTTTTTTTAGTTTTGTAATTGTATGACTCATTAATGAAATAGTCTTAGTGACCTTTAATATGTCTTTTGTATTGTAGTTTGACGCAATTAGATAAGCATATTTCTGATCTTTATACATCTCTGAAAATCTATAAGCAAGAATAGATTTTAAATGCTTTTCAACTTCGATTATATATTTAAAGAAAAGGGATTTAATTTCTTTGTCATAAAATTCAACTTGAGCTATCTCTTCAAAATGAGTATTTGGGATAAATTTATCATTGGGTGTCATAAAAAATTTTGCATAATCATTAACAACATTATAATAATTATTATTTAATAAAAATCGTTTTGCTTTTATATGATCAGTAATATGTAATCCTCTCGAAAGTAAAAGTTCATATTGTTCATCTATTGTTTTAAATGGTTTCATAATTAACTCCTTTACTTATGAAAAAACCCACCATCATAAAGTGGTGGGTTCTCCGCAATAGGCCCCTTAGGGTTTCCATCGCTTCCGGTATAGTTATTCTATATCATTTTCATACATTTGTCAATAAATAAAAAGATCACCTATAGTTAGTGATCTCCGCAATAGGCCCCGTAGGGTATCTATCGCTCCTATTATTATATGGTGAAGATATTAATTTTATTCAAATATTATATTTAATAAAATTTAATATAGAAAAATATGAATACATCATCTATGTTTATATAAATATGCATAGTTTTTATTGATAAGTTAAAATAATCTTCATAAAATCTGGATAACTTGAAATAGATAATACACTTTGATCCTGTCTATAGTGTTTTAATGTATTAAGTAAACTGTTATAAATAAAGTTATTTCGATCAGTTGATGATAAAAGGATAAAGAGTGAAACAGGTTCTTGATCTATGATTAACGGTTTTGTTAAGACAATTACTGTTAAGATACATTTATTATTAATTGGTTTTTTTAATTTAATAATACCTATTCCATTTGTTGTATGGATTTGTGATGCGTTGTTTTGAGATAACAATGTATTTTTAAATGTTGGTTTTATTGTAGGATATTGTTTCTTTAAGAGTTTATAGAACCCACTAGAGAGTTCACTCTTTGTTTTTATAGTATTCGACACAAGGAATAGTTTAGGATGGAATAAGGTTGTGAGTGTATTGTTTTGGAATACATAATTTAAGTAACTCTCAATCTTATCTAAGTCTCCTTTAGTAATAAATGTAGATATGTTTATATGTGGTATAGAGAGTTCTTCTCGAATTGGGGCTGTTGAAATAACAAGGTCATATAAAGATAAGTTCTGATCATGTAATTTATAGAATTGTGTAGTTTTGATGATTTCTATTCGATTTTCGAATCGAGTTAAGATTTGATATTGACACAAATCAACTGAACCACCACCTAAACCACAGACAAGAAGAACCTTCTTCTTTTGGTGTAAAGTTGATGAAATGACTTTCTCAAAGATCACCGCAAAGAAAGCAAGTTCACTAGACAGAAGATACTTGTTTGTATATTTATGAAGTATTGTTGATGCGATTTCAGCACATTCATAGGCAAGAGGATACGCTTCTTTGGTTGTATCATAATTTGGATTTCTAATCTTTTCTTGATAAGCAGTTCTTACAAACGAAGCTTCTATATAGAGTGTAAATGTTTTCTTAAACTCATCTGTTCCTAATTGTAATAATGTTTGTTCCTCTATAGCGTTTAATATATCTTCTACAATTTCTTGTGTTCGTGGATCATTGATTGGTTCTAAACCTACAGATGAACGTTTACAAATCATTTCTATCGCTATTTGATTTGTTTCATATTGACTGACCTTTAAATTAAGTTTCTTTTCAATAAACTCTGATATTTCTAAAGCAGCTATAAACTCACTACGTCCTTCTATATGTGATAAATCTTGTTCTTCTGTAATCGTAAAACCGTGAGTTAACCTTGTAATTGTAATAGAAATATTAATTAATAAGTCACATAAACCATAATCAGACATTGTTACATTATGCTTCTTTATGATCTCAATGATTCCATATTCTAAAGAGTGATGATCATTAAAAAATGAACTAAGATAATCGTAATGCATCTCTGATGCACTTAAATTGGTAAAGAATTGGTCAGATAATATTTTTCTTTTAGCAGCTTCGCTACCAATTAAACATATACCGTAGTTTGGTTTTTGTACAAACTTAATATTATATTTAGTGGTGATTTTCTTTACAGCTTTTAAATCACTAGATAATGTTGAACGGCTAATTAAGAGTTCATCAGCTAAATCATCTATTTTTAAGTAATCATTACTCTCAACAAGACGCTTTAATAAATAATTACTTCTTTCAGCAGGAAGAGTAGGGTATGAATATTCTCTTTTTCTTTCTGCTGATTCAATGATTGTTAAGAGTTTTTGTAGTGATGTTGAAGATTTACCTTCAATGATATACCCCTTAGAAGTCTTTGAAACAAGTTCATAACCTAACTCAGAAAGAATTTTCTTTATGTTTGCCATTTCATCTCTAACAAGTCTTCTATTGATCCCTGTCGCTGTAGCGATATCATAAGATGATAGGTATTCAGATGAAGAAATTAATAGTTTTATGATTTCTATTTCGTTTTTTTTCAAGTTCATTGTTTCACATCCTTTCAAAAATTATAACAAATTAATCTAAATCCACAAACAAATTCTCAATAATTGAAATATATTTCTTGTCTAGAAGACGAGAAATACTTAATTATTGGTAAAAAAATAACGGTGTGGCATTAGTTGTGCCAGCATTTCAAATCGATAAAAAAAGTATTGGGTGCTAGAATAAAGTCATAAAGAGAAAACGTTTACATTTCTCTTAAAAAATAACGAAGGGAGAGTTATTATGGCTAATGAAAAAATGTCCTTTATGGACAAATTGATGGCAAAGGTAGATGTCATCGCTGGACCAATGACTAAATTTGGTCAAATCCCATTTGTACGTGCTGTCGTTAATGGGATGGTCGGATCAATAGGGGTAACAATGGTTGGTTCGATTTTCTTAATTCTATTCCTCTTATGTTCTGATGGTGGATTAACAACAAATGCGTTGTTACCATTTATGAAACCATGGGCTGGAGATTTAGTATTAATTAACAGTTTATCAATGGGAATTATGGCAGTCTATATTGTTATTGCGATGGGATCTGAATATGCAGATATTAAAGGTTTCAACAAAACAACAGGTGCTGTCGGTGCGTTCTTCGCATTTATCTTATTAAACTACAACGCTGTAGGTCAATTGGTAGTGACTGCTGCTGATGGAACTTTAAGTGCTGGAGCTAACGCATTTGAAATCACTTATTGGGGTGGAGCTGGAGTTATCACTGCAATGATCGCTGGTGCAATTTCAATCAATGTCATTAGTTTATGTTATAAACATAACATAAGAATTAAATTACCTGATTCAGTACCACCTGCAATCTCTGATAGTTTCTCAGCAATTATTCCTTACTTCATTATCGCAATTATTTGTTGGGGAATTAGAACAATCATGGGAGTGAATATTCCTGAAATGATTGGTAACATGTTACTTCCTGTATTATCTGCTGCAGACAATGTCTTTGTCTACACATTACAACAATTCTTATCAGCTTTATTATGGGCTTGTGGTTTACATGGTGATAACATCACTGGTGCAGTAACAAGCGCATTCTTAAACACTTGGATTGGTGAAAATAACACTGCTGCTATGGCTGGAACTGCTGTTTCTGCTTTACCATATACTTGGACACCAAACCTTTGTCGTTTATCTCAATGGGTATCAAGCTGTTGGCCAATCTTAATTTACATGTTCATGTCTAGTAAGAAATTACCACACTTAAAACCATTAGGAACAATTTGTTTACCACCTGCAATCTTCTGTATCATTGAACCAATTATGTTTGGATTACCTGTTGTATTAAATCCATTCTTATTGATTCCATTCGTATTGACTCACAGTCTTACTGGAGCGTTAACGTATTGGTTAACTCAAATTGGATTCGTTGGAAAAATGTACTTGAACTTACCTTGGGCAACACCATCTCCTATCTTAGGATATCTTGCTCCTGGGGGATCATTTGGAGGATTCATCGTTGTATTCATTAACTTAGCGATTGGTTTAGTGATCTTCTATCCATTCTGGAAAGCTTATGAAAAATCAGAAGTCACTCGTATCGAAAATGAAGCAGCTGCTGCTGAAGCTGCACAAGCATAAAAAAATAAACTATTAAATATTAAAGGAGACAAACTGTCTCCTTTAAGGAGGAGGAGATTATTATGATAGTATGTCCACATTGCCACAAAGATTTGGTGGATGATTCAACGTTTTGTTCTCATTGTGGTAGACCCTTAAAGAAAAATGTAGTTAGGGAGAATAAGGAGTCTCATGTTTCAATTAAAACGAAAAAGAAAGATTCTACTGTTACCTTAGCAAAAAATCCGCGTGCTAACAATTGGGCAAAGCTAGGGTTAATGATCTTCTTTCTTTGTTTATTTGGATTAGATTTTCTTTTATCAACTCTTATTAATGCATTAGGTTATGAGCCAACCTTTATCTTTATTATAAGTTTGATCGGATATGGACTTGCGATTACATGTGGGATCATGTCATGTGTTATTGATTATTCAGATAAAAAGAAAGGGTATCAACCATGTGGTGATATGAAATTTGCTTTAGTCGCAATTGGCATGTCAGTTTATATTGGTTTGGTTAATTTGACGCAAGTCATATTCTAGGAGGAAGAGAAGATGTATTGTAGAAAATGTGGCTCAACAATTAATGAAAAAGCAAAGTTTTGTGATAGCTGTGGAGAAGAAGTTAAGATCCTTCGTCAACGTAGTGATACACAAAAGTTTGAAGAGATGAATAAAAATAAAACAAAAAAAGTGAAAAAGGATAAACGTGAAGAAAAATACAAAGATTTAAAGAATCCTTATATTATTCCAGCGTTAGGAACTGCTGTTATTGCTTTTTCACTTGCAATATTTCCATGGCCTGTTTCTTGGGGTGTAGGAACAAGTTTATGGATGCGTATCGCTATTGTTCTTATTGTATTACTATCTGATTATCATTGTACAAAAGCAAGACAAATGAACAATCTTTATAGTATTCAATATAACTATCTTGTACAACCCCAGCTATTAAAAGTAGCGACAACTTTATCAGTTATAACAACAATAGTTGCAATGTTTGCACTATTTAGTGTATAGGACAAACTTAAACTTATGTTTAAGTTTTCTTTTTAAGGAGGATGAAAACAATGGACTTTTTAAGTGTTATGCATGTTTCATTTTATACAGAAAACATGGA
>CAMTOK010000088.1 GCA_947074115.1 uncultured Erysipelotrichaceae bacterium
TTCCTCCCATTAAGAATATAGCGTCAAGGGAAATTTCCCATTACACTTGACACTTTCTATTATACTATGATTTCCATTGTTTTCAAGAACTTTCTTAATTATTTTGAAACTTTTCTCAATAAGTGTTTCATTTCATTTTAAAAAGTATTATAATAGAATTATGAGGAGGAGTTTTATGAAATATTCTAAGTATTTTCTTATAACAATTATGGTCTTAATGTTGATCAATTC
Source organism: uncultured Erysipelotrichaceae bacterium (assembly GCA_947074115.1). Lineage (GTDB taxonomy): Bacteria > Bacillota_I > Bacilli_A > Erysipelotrichales > Coprobacillaceae > CAMTOK01. The sequence continues at coordinate 232 of CAMTOK010000088.1, forward strand.
TATTAGTGAGTTGTCTATGTTCCCAGTATTTATGAGCACTTCATTCGCTGAGTATATGACTCAAGCCAATATGTTACACTTTGCTTCACTGAGTGCAGGTACTGCTTCATTTATCGGATGGTTCTATTTAATAGTTGGTATCTTTACATTACTCGTAACAATCTATTTCTTTTCTCAAAGAAAAAAACAAGAAACACAATTACATCAAGTTGTTAAATATATCTATTTGATATTAAATATATTGTTATTTATTGTTTTAATAGTCACTACTGGACAATTTAGAGCAGATTATGTCGGTTTAATTACTGTCCCTATTCTCTATATTGTTATTCTACAAGTATATAATAAATACTTAAAAGAGATTGCCTAGGCAATCTCTTTCTTGTTATATTTTATTTTGAGTTGTTGAGCCAACATACTGACAATCATTTCTGCAACCACAAATATGATCGCTTGAGAATCGATAAACATCACTCTCTTATAATTATCTACCGTTGGAAATAATAACATTAAATCTATATCATCTTTAAAATCATTATGGGGATTGCTTGTAATAACAACAGTCTGAGCATTTTTTTCTATAGATGTTTGTATTCCATCTAATATGCATTTTGTGATACCTGAAATTGAAAAGAAAATATGTAAATCCTCTTTATTTCCAAAACTTGCTTTCTCTGCCATTAAATTTGGGACACTAACCGATTCACAATCGAAACCTAAATTCATCAAGCGGAATTCAAGATATGAAGCTGACAATCCAGTTTCGTGCATTCCAAATATTTTAATTTTTCTTGCATTCATAATCATTTCTGATAATTTAAGCAGTTGTGCTTCAGAAATTGAACTTTCTAAATTCGCGATGCGATCAGTATATATCGATAATAATTGATGGATATGATTTTGCTCATCATCAACCTCTCCTTTCCCCGATAATAGGAAACGAGAAACATCATACTTTAATTCTGAATACCCCGAATATCCACACTTTTTACAGAAGCGTAATAACGCTGATTTAGAGACTTGTATCATATCTGCAACATCCAATATTGAATGAGATGCAATAATCTCTAAGTTTTCTTCCACATAATCTAAGATGAGTTTATCTGATTTGGTAAACTCATCTTCATGTAACCTCATATTTTCTAAAGGTCCAATCATTTTATCACCTATTTTCTATAATATTATTAATCTTTTGATTAGGAATTAATTTTTCTATTGCTGTTTCAACATTACAATTTAATAATATCATAATTATCGCGATTTTGGGTTTATAATCGCACTTTTCTAACACAATTTGTGCTTCTTCGTAAGTACATTGTGTTGCTTCCATAACAATTGTTTTTGTTCTTTCAATTAACTTTAAATTCGTCGGTTTAACATCAATCATTAAATTAGAGTAAGTTTTACCTAAGTTTACCATTGTCGCAGTTGAAATCATATTAAGAATCATTTTTGTAGCCGTTCCCGCTTTTAGACGTGTTGATCCTGTTATGACCTCACTTCCTGATTCAACTTCAATAACATAATCAGCATGCTTAGCAATAAGACTATTCTTATTACAAGCAAGAGCAACACCACACGCACCAATTTCCTTGGCATATGTCAATGCACCAATACAATAGGGTGTTCTTCCACTTGCAGCAATTGCTATTAAAATATCTTTATCATTAAAATCAAGTTCTGCTAACTCTTTTCTAGCTTGTTCTTGACTATCCTCTGCTCCCTCTTTAGCTTTTACAAAAGCGTCGTTTCCACCAGCAATTAGCGCAATAACTTCATCAGTTGTTGAAAATGTTGGCTGGCATTCAACTGCATCAAGAATTCCCAATCGCCCCGATGTTCCAGCACCAACATATATAATACGACCACCGTTTCTAATTCGGATTGTCGCCTCATCTATCACTTCAGCGATATCTTTTAACACAACCTCTACAGCCTTAACAACACCATAGTCTTCTTCGTTCATAACTTTAATAAATTCTAATGTTGTTAATTGATCTAACCCTAATGTCTTTTGATTTCTTTGTTCACTCTTTAACAAATTAATATTATCCATGATTTATAACCTCTAACTTTATTTTATATTTGTCATTCATACATTCTATGATATCTAAGTACTCTGGATGGACATAACCAATCACATTTGCTCTTGCATCTACAGGTAATTCAATTTTATTAATTTGAACTTCACCACAATAACGACCATAATTTTCATTTAACATAACTATAGATCCTCTTGTACGTTTTATTGAATGTTTTAATGGTATCCCTGTTACCCTTGGTGTTGTTAATCTTACAAATGATTTTCCACTATCTCTTCTTACATTTAACAAATCATCTTTTAACTCTAAATTTTGATTTAAAATAACAGGAAGTGTAAACACACCTTTCTCTAGAGAACTCAACATTTCCAAAGATGATAATTCAGCAAAACTATCTCCTATCAGGATATCATCTAACTGTCCAAATTCCTTTAATATAGCCCCAGCAACATAACTGTTAAAACCACGTAGTTCTTCTACTGTTGGTAATCCTTCATATAAAGGATAACGCGCAACCTCATCACCTGAAACAAATGCCATTGTTCTTAACCCTTCATTTTTTAAGAAGCTATTCGTTTTGACAAATTGATCAAAACTCATAGCTGTTAAAGATTGAGGATAGAAATTATGCATTGCTGTTAATAAAGAAGTATCAATTTTATGTTCTTTCATCTTTTTAATATCTTCTCGATTTAATGTTGACGCATTTAAAATAATTTCAAATGTTTCTTGTAATAACTTAACTTCATCATAATCATCAAAACCATAATCTAACCTAATGACATCTACACCTTTTGACTTTAATTCATGATAACTTTTTACATTCATGATCCTTAACGTTTCAGGAGAAACATCTACAATTACCTTTAATCCAATACTTTGACAATATGTTAAAAGTCTTTCAGCATCTTCTCTTACAGTTTCTCCATTATCTTCTGGAATTTGTAGAGATGTAAATACATACTCAGCCCCTAATTCACGACACTTTAATAAATACTCTTCGTTATAATCTTTAAAATAAGACGATACTCCGATCATACAATCACTCCCTTTACATGTATTCTAGCACAGAGTTTTATCTTAAACAAGAAATTTCTCATTATAATTGATACTTTGTTTCAATGATTGATTTAATCACATTCAACCTCTTCACCATCATAATGATCATTTCCCCACTTACACACTGCACTCAATACAGGCATTAAAGATTTCCCTTTATCTGAAAGGCTATACTCTACCTTTGGAGGGACTTGTGGGTATTCTTTTCTTATAACCAAATCATCACTTTCTAATTCCTTTAATTGATTAGACAACATCTTATGTGTCACTGTTTTTAAAGCTCTTTTTAATTCACTATATCTCATGACTTCATTTTTCCATAGCCAAAATAAAATGTGCATTTTCCATTTTCCACCGATTAATGATATTGCATAAGCAAATGGTGCTATATTCACTTCTATTAATTCTTTCATATACTCTCCTTTTTGATAGTATCTATATAAATAGTGCGTACTATACATAATGATATAATTAAATTATAATCAAGTTATCAAATGATCACAAGGAGAAAAGATATGAATCTAAAACAACCAACAAGTATTAAACAACTTTCAGTAATGAATCATTTTATAAGATCTGCAACTTATGAAGGACAAGCGACACCTGAGGGTTATCCAACTGAAAAAGTAAAAGACACATACATTGCATTAGCGAAAGGTGATGTAGGTACTATTGTGACCAGTTACACATTTATCAGTGATTATGAACAACCTGCAAAAAATCAATTAGGAATTTATAATGATACATTTATTGAACATTATCAACCGATAGTCAATGATGTCCATCAATATGGTTCTAAAATAATTATGCAACTTGTACATGGAAGTTCAACAAGTCAAGCAGATCCACTTAACGCAAGAGTACTTGGTCCTTCTGCTATTCAACACGAAAAGAGTGGAATCACTCCTATTGAAATGACTAAAGAAGATTTGAATAAAGTGAAAGAACTTTTTGTTGATGCGGCTATACGTGCAAAAAAAGCCAATTTTGATGGTATTCAAATACATTGTGCTCACGGTTATCTTCTAGCTCAATTTATTTCACCGTTATTTAATCAAAGAACAGATGAGTATGGTGGTAGTGCTGTAAACAGAATCAGATATGTAAGAGAGATTTATCTCGCTATTAGAGAAGCAGTTGGAAAAGATTACCCTATTTGGATCAAAATGAATTGTATTGATGAAGAAGGTAATGGTTTAACTGTAGATGAATTTATAACTATGGCAACATTACTATCTGAAGATGGTATTGACGCAATAGAAATTAGTGGTAGCGTTTGGCGCTCTCACAGCAATACTGAACGCGTTTACTATAAAGACGCTGCTATGAGATTATCAAATACTGTAGAGACACCCGTTATATTAACTGGTGGTGTTAGAGAATATTCAGATGTAAAAGACATTATAGAAAACAGCCGTGTTTCATTATTTGGTTTATCTCGTCCATTAATTCAAAATACAAATTATATTAAAGAATTTAAATAAAAAAAGGGAACTGGCGATTCCCTTTTTCCATATAATCACCTATTATCCACTATATTGATTATATGATTTATTGTGTTGTTTTTATAAGGGTTACCTATGAAGCGTTCTATTATACAATTATACCTTATCTGCAGTAAAAATATAATCGGTGAACTTTCATACCTGATAACGCTATGAGTGATATCGTATTTTCTTTGTTTAGTTGTATATTTGGACTTTATTTATTATTTATATTTTCCTTTATTAGATTTGCGGTTCTAAGATTAGGAGTATCATCTAACTCTTTAATACTGTGAAGGATATATAATATATTCTTTTGACTCTGTGCATGAGGTTTATTGTTGTTTATGAAGATCTATTATATATGCCTATGAAAATAGTGTGATGAGTTATAACATCACACTACATTCTATTCATTTTATTGTCATGATTATAGGTGATATAATCATATAAATAACATTTTATTTAAAAATTGCAGTTAAAGAATGATTCCCATTTAAAGTAATTTGTGTTTGAGGTTCAATAATTTGATTATCTAAGGCCCAACCTACAAATGTTGAGGTATCACTATATAAGATTGGTAACTCTCCATACTCACTCATAAACAAGCGTTGTACACTTTCAGGTTGAGATACACCCTGATCAACTTGAAATGAGATTGTATAAAGGTTGGGACTATATTTAGCGTACAATGTGACATGATCTTCTACCTGAAGTTTACCATTTACCTCTTTTGTTAAGTCTTCATCAGAATACCAACCAACAAATTCATAACCTATTTTATGTGGAGATGTAAGTTCAATGACATCTCCATATTTATGCAAAGAAGCACTTATATGATCTCCACCATCAGTTTCATAAGTGACATTGTAACCACCTTGCTTTGCTAAAAAGATAACAACACAAATGAGAAGAACAAACAAGACACCAATGACGTAATTAAGTGTTTTTACTTTGACCTTATTTTCGACCCCTCTATACATACCACCAGGTAGCATCTGTTTTTCTTCTTTCATATTGACCCCTACTTTCTCACTAAATATTTTCTCATATCAACTGCACAAGCAATTAATATAATTAACCCTTTAATAATATATTGCATATTAGCATCGATGCTTAGGAATGTTAAACCTACGAAAATGATACGGAGTAACACAACCCCAATAATAACACCTCTAATTTTACCAATACCTCCGACGAAGGAAACACCACCGATAACGCAGG
>CAMTOK010000089.1 GCA_947074115.1 uncultured Erysipelotrichaceae bacterium
ATAAAGGAAAACCACTACAAAGAAAATTCTGTGCTTTTTGGGAAAAAGAAAGAACAAATTATTATATAGAAGAATTTGTAGACTTATTAAGAAATCTACTAAAATAAAACTCCTAGATATTGTCTAGGAGTTTAATTATATATTTGTATATTTGTAATCATCCATTCAAATAAATCATCTGTGAATATGTCTTGATAATTTTCCATAAACATAATTATTTCTTCAATAGAATTAGGTTGTACCATACCTTCAGTCATCATTGGGTCAAGTTCATTAAAATCCAACGTATCAAAAATAAATGATGAAAATTCTGGAATTGTAAGTGTGAGATCAGTTAGGAGTCGCTTTGCCTTACTGAGATTGTCTAACCTATAATACAGAACGATTTGATATAGTAAAGCAACTGCTAATGAATGCATGTGATATTGTGATATGATTTCTTGCATTCCTTTTTCATTTTCAGTATCAGCATAAATAGGTAATAAATCAAAACGACACCCTAGGTTATCGTTTAAATTTAATCTTAAAATTTCTTTATATAATTCAATAGCTTTTGTTTTTGAACGACGTCTATAATAAAGTTCAGCAAGAGTATATAGTACTCTCAAATATCCGCGTGTTTCAAAAATGAGATAGAATTCTCCAATGTTTTCCTGAATAAAATATCCCTCGTTTGTTAATCTTGTTCTCTCTTTCTTTTCTAATCTTTTTAGAGCTTTTATCTGCTTTTCGGCAGTATCAGATAAATAAGCCAAATCAATATCTATTTCAATAATATGTGGAGCTAATTTTTTTGCCTTTTTTAATAATTTAATTGATTCATCTACAGCATTACTTTCTCTAGCTTGTTGCAATAATTCTATAGCCTCTTCTTCGCTAGTTAAGTCACGAAGACCAGCCTTTTTTTTACATAGATTATCATTATATTCTTTAATGAAGTCTTGTATATAATCATTAATAGCGGGGTCTTCAGGATCTATATTTTTTTCTTCTATGTATTTCATAAATGCTTTCATTGCTTGTTCTGTGTCTCTCATACAATACTCCTTTTATATAATTATAACAAAATTAATTATTAATAAAATAATAATTTATAAGTTTTACTTATTAATAACATAAGGATTTAAAATTGTTTGAAAAAACGAAGTCACGTATAATATGGTTGAGGTGAAAACTATGTATAAATCTTTAATTGTTTTTTTCTCTCGTGAAAAGGAGAATTATGTCAATGGGCATATTGTTGAATTAGATGTAGGAAATACAAAGGTGGTAGCGAATAAATTAAAAGAAATAACAAATTCTGATCTATTTGAAATCTTACCATTACATGATTACCCATTTGACTATAATGAGTGCACACGTGTCGCAAAAGATGAATTAAATAAAAATGCGCGACCAAAAATTAAGAATATAGTTTCTCATATTGAAGAGTATGAGACAATTTATCTAGGTTATCCAAATTGGTGGGGAACAATGCCAATGTGCGTAATGACATTCTTAGAGTCTTATAATTTAGACGGTAAAACAATTGTTCCAATTTGTACACATGAAGGAAGTGGTATGGGTCAAAGTGTTCAAGATATCAAAAAACTTGTCCCAAATAGTACTGTAACTAGCGGAGTAGCTATTTATGGAAGTCGTGTAAAAAATTGTGATGATCAACTCAAAAGATTATTAAATAGGGGGAATAATTATGGCAATTAGTAAAAAAGCATTAGAATATCATGAAAAGATGTTTCCTGGCTATGAATCAAAATTCTTAGAAACAGATCCTGAATTTATTGAATTATTTGATAACTTTGCGTTTGATGAAGTTGTTCATCATGATGACTTAGATGATCATACACGTTTTCTATCAATTCTAGCTGTTTTGGTTGGGAGTAGTGCAATTGATGAATTTAAAGCAATGATAAAAGCAGCCTATAATTTTGGTGTGACACCAATAGAAATGAAAGAAATTGTGTATCAAGCTGTTGCGTATTTAGGAATTGGACGGGTTTTTCCTTTCCTACACGCAGTGAATGATTTTATTATCAGTGTTGGAATCACTCTGCCACTCGAACCACAATCAACAACACATCACTCTAACCGTTTAGAAAAGGGGAGAGATGCACAAGTCGCTATATTTGGTGATCATATGAAAGATTTCTATAAATCTGGCGATGAAGATACAAAACATATCAATTACTGGTTAACTGATAATTGTTTTGGTGATTATTATACAAGAGGTGGATTAAATGCTTCACAAAGAGAATTGATCACATTTTGTTTCCTATACGCTCAAGGCGGATGTGAATCACAATTACTATCACATACCAAAGCAAATATAGGTTTAGGAAATGATAGAGCATTTTTAATTAAGGTTTTATCTCAATGCATTCCCTATATTGGCTATCCAAGAACGTTAAATGCATTAAAAGTTCTGAATGATGTAACAGGTGAAAACAAATGAAAAAAGATGTTATCTTATTAGTTGGAGCAGGTCAAATTGGTCTTGCGATCACCAGAAGAATTGCACATGGAAAAACAGTTCTTGTTGGAGATGTCAAAAGAGAAAACGCTGATGCGGTTGCAAAAGTCTTAAACGAAGCAGGGTTTGAAGCAATCAGTACAATCATTGATTTAGGATCTAAAGAATCAATTTTAAACTATATTCATGAGGCATTAACATATGGTGATATTCTTCATCTTGTTAATGCTGCAGGGGTTTCACCAAGTCAAGCATCGATCAAAAAGATTATTGATGTTGATTTATATGGGACTGCAGTTTTATTAGAGGAAGTTGGAAAAGTGATTAAATCAGGGGGAACGGGTGTGAGCATTTCAAGTCAATCTGGACATAGAATGGAAGCACTTGATGAAACAATAAATGAACAATTTGCGTTAACTCCAGTTGAAGAATTAAGGGAAATAGATATATTAAAGGAAGAGAATATAAGAGACAGTTTGCATGCATATCAACTTGCGAAACGTTGTAACGTCTTTCGAGTAAAAGCTGAAGCAGTCAAATGGGGATATAGGAATGCTCGCATCAATTCAATTTCACCAGGAATCATTGTCACACCATTAGCGCTTGATGAATTCAAGGGACCACGAGGGGATTTTTATAAAAACATGTTTGAAAAATGTCCAGCAGGACGACCAGGAACAGCAGATGAGGTCGCAGGGCTTGCTGAACTGATGTTAGGACACCAAGGTGCATTTATAACAGGATCAGATTTTTTAATAGATGGTGGTGCAACAGCATCATACTTCTATGGACCATTAAAACCAGAGTAAAGGAGAAGAATATGGAATACGTTAACTTAGGTAAAACAGGACTAAAAGTTTCACGCATATGTTTAGGATGTATGGGATTTGGGAGCGAAACGCGTGGTGGAATTACAGCAAAAATTGGTGAGGAAGAGGCACGCTCAATTATTAAACACGCTTTAGACCAAGGTATTAATTTCTTTGATACAGCAAACTATTACTCACTTGGAGAATGTGAGGAAATACTTGGTCGTGCACTCAAAGATTATGCTAATAGAGATGATGTTGTCATTGCGACAAAGGCATACTTTCCAATGTTTGATGGATCAAACGCCAAGGGTCTATCTAGAAAAGCTTTATTTAGTGAAGTCAACAATTCATTAGAAAGATTGCAAACAGATTATATTGATTTGTTTGTTATTCACAGATGGGATTACAATACACCGATTGAGGAAACAATGGAAGCTCTACATGATCTCGTTAAAATGGGAAAAGTGAGATACATTGGCGCAAGCGCTATGTATGCTTGGCAGTTTATGAAAGCGAACTCTATCGCAAAAGAAAATGGATGGACACAGTTTGTATCTATGCAAGATATGATCAATCTTGTTTATCGTGAAGAAGAAAAAGAAATGATACCAATGTGTATTTCTGAAAATATTGCCCTAACACCTTTTTCACCATTAGCTCATGGTTTATTTAATAAACCAGTTGATGCAATAAGAAGTGATGCTTGTGGAAAGCTTCAAACAGATTATATCTTAGAACATGACAAAGAAATCGTCAAAAGACTCTATGAAGTGGCAGAGAAATATAATAAGTCAACAAGTCAGATTGCTCTTGCATGGTTATACTCTAAACCATATATTACATCTCCATTAATTGGTGCATCAAAGGTCAAATATATTGATGAGGGAATAGAAGCTTTATCAATAAAATTAACAAAAGAAGATATTGCCTATTTAGAAGAACCTTATGTACCACACAATCAATATGGGTTTAAATAATGGAAAACTATTATCAATATTTTAAAGAAAAAGGGAATCATCCTCAAAAGGATGATATCCTTTCTTTAGAGAAAACCTTTAATTTTTCAAGTTTTAAAAGAAGAGATGCATTAGAGCTTGTTTATGTTATTGTAGAACATGCCAAGAAGTTAAACAGTCATATAGGCATTCGAATCGTCCTAGAGAATGAAATTGTTATTGAATACTATGATGATCATCTTGATATAAAGAATGCGAAGTCATGGATAGAAAGAAAAGAGAAAGTAACGATGAATAGCACCCATTCTTCATACTATTGTTTTCTAGATAGCTTTGATAAAACACAATATGATGAAATGATTTTGGACGAGAGCTATGCTTTATGTGGTGGGAGTTTCCCAATAAGAATCAATGGTGAATATGTTGGTTCAATCACTGTAACAGGAAGAAGACCCCATGAAGATCATCAAATCATTATAGATGGAATGAGAATATATAAGGAGAGATAACGATGAGTGATAAATTTGGTTTTGGTTGTATGAGACTACCGATGAACGGTAGTGATGTAAATTATGAAGAATTTAACAAAATGATAGATTTATATATGGAAAATGGATTTAATTATTTTGACACTGCTCATGGTTATATTGAAGGAAAAAGTGAAACAGCGATCAGAGATTGCCTTGTTCACCGATATCCAAGAGAGTCATACACAATTACTAATAAATTGAGTGGTCACTATTTTAAAAGTGAAAATGATATTAGGCCTTTATTTGAAAAACAGTTAAAACAAACAGGTGTTGATTATTTTGATTATTATTTAATGCACGCTCAAGATCGTGAAAACTATAAACACTACACAAAGTGTAGAGCTTATGAAATTGCTCAAGAATTAAAAGCTGAAGGAAAAATTAAACATGTGGGTATTTCTTTTCATGATACTGCAGATGTATTGGATATGATATTAACAGAACATCCAGAAATAGAAATTGTACAAATTCAGTTTAATTATATTGATTATGATAATTCAAGCGTTCAAAGTCGTAAGAACTATGAAGTATGTGTTAAACATAATAAACCAGTATTAATTATGGAACCATTAAAAGGTGGTGGTTTGGTTAACCTTCCAACAGCTGCTAGAGAGGTATTAGACCAATTAAATAATGGAAGTTACGCAAGTTATGCAATGAGATTTGCAGGACAATTTGATTCAGTTGTTAAGGTTTTATCGGGTATGAGTACACTAGAACAAACAAAAGATAATGTCACTTATATGAAAGATTTAAAACCCTTAAGTGAAGAAGAAAACAAAGCAATTCAACAGGTCATCAATATTATTAATGAAGTCGGTGGGATTGCTTGTACAGGATGTCGCTATTGTGTTGATGGTTGCCCTATGAATATCGCTATTCCAGATTTATTTGGATGTTATAATGCAAAAAAACAATTTAATGATTGGAACAGTAATTATTACTATGGAGTTCATACCAAAACAAATGGTAAAGCTTCAGACTGTATAGGTTGTGGACAATGTGTTCACATTTGCCCACAACATCTACCAATTATAGAAGATTTAGCGATTGTAGCAGAAGTTTTCGAGAAATAAAAGAACACCTTCCGGTGTTCTTTTATGCTTTAACTCGTAATTCTTCCATAATAAATGGAGCAATTTCATCAACAGTTAAACCTAAAACTGTCGCAAATTCTTGGTGAATCATTTTTTCCGCTTCTAAGAGTATAGACTCATCAGTCGCATGAAATTTTCTTCCT
>CAMTOK010000090.1 GCA_947074115.1 uncultured Erysipelotrichaceae bacterium
CTTACGTATATTAATAAAAAAGGAGGGAAGGTATAAGTGAAATAATCAAATGATTATATCACTTATAAAATAATATTATGAAAAAGACAATATGTTTAATTTTATGTTTTATGACTTTTCTTACACTCACTGCTTGTCAAAATACCAATCCAGTTGATGATAAGAGTGAAGATACTGATCAGGTAAGTGACACAATGACAATAAAAAGTGCAGTTTTATCTGATGAAACTCAAGATTTATTATATTTCATTGATGGTAAGTATGCTGTTTATGATTTAAATATTAATGATGAGGTAAAATCAGCGACTATGTGTTTATGGACCTATGAGAATGATGCGTGGGTTCAAAATTCTTCAATCAAAAGTGCTAGGGTTGAAAAGAACATGAGGATCGTTATTTATGCATTAAGTGATAATTTTAGTTTTGGTGCCATTGGACAAGATGAAAAGTGGATGGTTGATGCTGGTAAAGTTGTCGTTGATTTCAAGGAGAGTCTTGGTTCAGTGAAACAATTGTTAGCTGTTGATTATGAACCTCAACTCAATCAAGAAATGACTTTATGGTTAAAATTATCTCATGATAATGAACAATTAGAACTTGGTGATTTTAGAAATATTAAATGTAATGAAGGATTTGCAGTGACATTAACTTTATCAGACCAAGAGGTAGATTATTAGTAGAATCCTTATTTAATCATTAATTATATACAAACAAATAGATATAAGAAAAAGGTTACGAAATTGATTGATTCAATTTGTAACCTTTTAAGTTAATTTAACTTTTATTTATCATCATTTGAGAAAATAACATTAAGCAACATTTTAAAATCTTCAGTTGCATAAAGTGAATGTGGTTTATTTGCAGGCATAATGATCGTTTCACCTTGTTGACATATATATTCTTTACCATCAATAGTTATTAATGCCTTACCTTCTAAAATAGTGACCATAGCGTCACCACTAGAACTATGAGTACTGATTTCTTCACCTTTAGAAAAAGCAAATAAAGTTAAGCTCACATGATTGTTTTGTACTAATGTTTTACTTACAATTTGACCTTTATTTGCAATAACTTCTTCATCTAATTTCAATATTGTTTCTTGTTCAATGTTCTTTATATAATTCATTTATATTCTCCTAGTCTTCTAATATTTTACCATCTATAGATACTGTTACAACTTGCCATGGAATCATCTTTTCACTATTCATTAAGGCTTGCTTAACTGCATATTCAATTCCACCACAACATGGGACTTCCATTCTAATAACTGTGACAGATTTAATAGAATTGTATTTTATAACTTCAGTTAATGCATCACTATAATCTACATCATCCAATTTAGGACAACCAATAAGAGTAACTTTGTTTCTCATATAGTCTTGATGGAAATTTGCATATGCATATGCTGTACAGTCTGCAGCGACTAATAAATGAGCATCCTCTAAATATGGGGCTTGAGAAGGCACAAGTTTAATTTGAATTGGCCACTGTCTTAATGCTGATTGATTCACTTGTTTAAGATTATTTAATTGTCCAATTGGTTTCTTTTCAAATTGATGAACTTGTTGTCCTGGACATCCTGATTGTATATGTTTGTTTGTATTGTGCTTGTTTTTTATATCCTGATCTGAAAAGGATATAGCGTTAACAGGGCATACGGGTAAACAGTTGCCTAAACCATCGCAGTAGTCATCACGTACCATTTTGGCTTTACCATCTATGATTTTGATTGCGCTTTGTTGGCAAGCGCTAGCACAAAGGCCACATCCAATACATATATCTTCATCTATTTGAATTATTTTTCTTGTCATTTTTATTCCTCCTGGTTGTATAGTGCACTAAGATTATAATATACTAAAGTATAAAAGAACGTTGTGTAGACAACGAAAGGAGGATAATATGATAGGAATTTATAATCAAATTAAAGATAATCACTTATTTGATCATATTAGTGAAAGTGAATTTAACGAAATCTATGACTGTTTAGATTTTTCTATTAAAGAATACAAACCAAAAGAAACTATCTTTTATACTGGAGATACAATTAAAATGATAGGTGTAGTGGTTAATGGGAGTGTACTGATCACCAAAGAAAATAGAGATGGTGACATGATTGTTGTTTCAGAGATTTCTCATCCTGATGTGTTTGGTGAAGCGTTTGTATGTGCAGGTGAAGATGAATGTCCTGTGACAGTAAAGGCAAATCAACAATGTACAATTCTTTTCATAAAACTCGAACGTTTATTAAATATACATAGTCAAACTTGTCACCATCAAAAATATCTTATTAATAATTTATTAAAAGTTATAGCGAAAAAAAATATGTTCCTTAATCAAAAAATAGAGATTATATCAAAGAGAACTCTCCGTGAAAAAATACTTTGTTATCTTCACTTTGAAAGTCATGGAAGAACAGAATTTAGTATTCCTTATAATAGAGAGGAACTTGCTTCTTTTATTGGAAGCGATCGAAGTGCGTTAAGTGCAGAACTTTCGAAACTCCAAAAAGAAGGAATTATTAAATATCGTAAGAATCATTTTGTTTTATTAGATATCAATAATAAAGAGTCATAACAGATATTGTCGTTATAAATATATGAATCTATATGATAAGGATATATCAAATTACTTTTACCATAATATAACAATGAGTTGTAATTTGTATAAAAGAAGATATAATTAAACATAAGAGAGAACTTACTTTTCATAAGTTAATTTGACGTATAATGAGTTATTAAATAATAAATATTTTATCATATGCGTATGGGTTCTTAGAAATCAGGAGGGAGATTAACTATGAGTAAAAAAGAGATTTGGTTAATTGTTAGTCTTATGCTATTTGTCATTAGCTTGGGGAGTGCCAGCCGTGTAGCAGAAATAAAATCTATAACTGATTTAATCAGTTGGGGGACATCTAGCCATGAAATTAATTTGATTGTAAGAGTATCATTTTACAGTTTATTATCAACACTGGTATTGACATGCGTTATATTAAAAGACAAGGTGTTTTCTAGAAATAGTCAATTTTCACAATTTATAAAAGAAATTAGGGAATATAAATGAGGAGTATTTATAAAAAAATAAGCAAAATAATCTTAGTTATTTTAGGTACAGTATTATATTTCTTTCTTATTAGACTCTTCATGAATTTATTCTCACCTTTTACTATTCAAATAGATAATTATATTATTATGGGATGTTTCTTTGGTTATATCATTATCATATTACCAATCCTATTGATAATCACTGAAAAATTCTTTAACTAGATAACATAAAAAGGTTAGTTTTAAACTAGCCTTTTTATATTGTATGAATATCAATTATAAAATCACTATCCATATCACCAGATAGATCAAATGTTGCTCCTATGAGCGGTTCTAATGTTATTGTATAGACAATAACATTACCTGCAGAATCAAAGGCTTGTAAAGAATTGAGTCTATATTCTAAGCTGTATCCATCTATAGGAAGGCTGATATCATTTAATAAAGTGTTATTTGAAAAGATATGGATTTTAGCATATTGATGTGGGACATCTAATGGTTCCCTCAATATGATTGAGAGGGTTCTTGTGATTTTTGAGCTGGTTTTATTTGAAATATGTTTCTCTACAATCCTATGTTGTCCTTCTTGAAGGTATTGTATTGTTGTTCTTTTCATTATAGATTTTCGATTACCTTTATATGTGTTCACAATAAAGAATTCATTATCCATATCTCCAGTAATCACTTGTTCATAATCATTTAAAACATCTTGACCAATCGTATAAATAATGAGCTTACCTCCACCATCGAGAACGGGTAGGTTATCAAAATAGTTAATGGATGAACCTGCATCTATAATTGGGATCGTGTGTATTAAATTTCCATTTGAATAGACATAAACATTCCCTAGGGGTGAGGGAATAGGTCCATTGAATTTAACGTTAATCGTAATCATCCTTCTGAGTCCACCATCCTTCTCTAATAGCGAATCTTCTTTTATGATCATTGGATTAAGGGGTGTGCTTTGTATCATGTCTGGTTTTATATTGTTCATAATTTTTCTCCTTTTCCTTGTTTTATATAAATTATGTCGGAATAATAGGATTGAATAGTATGTATTACATAAATAATGGTAAAAATAATGAAATATTTATAAGGCTATATATAAATTTTATGTTTTTAAAGTATTCTTTGTAAAAAATGGTATAATATGGTTATAGATAACAAAAGAAGTATATTTTCATAAGATGTGATTTGCATAGAATAAAGGAGGAGACTATGAAAAACAAATGTTTAAGGAGAGTATTGCTTTTGTGTATGGTTTTTATGTTTATGCTTTCAGGGTGTACGAGTGTCCCTCAAAGGAGTGCTGTTATTAAGTCATTAGATTCCATAAATGATGATGAATTTAATTACAATCCAGAAGGCTTACAATATTCAAATGTTTGGATGTATGAATTTAATACGGAGGAGTTTGATGTAGATACTTTATCATTAAATTATTATGTTGATGGTCAATTAGAAAAGACATTCTTTTATGTAGATAAGGATGAACTTAATATTAATGTCGATAATATTAAATATCTTGTTTATAGTATTGATGTCTCACCGGAAGTTGTAGGGGGTGTAATACACTCAAGGTTGAGTGTAAGTCTATGGCTCTATGTTCTTGATGAGGAGAATGTGGGAACAAAGTATAGCTTTGTTGAATTAGATCCTTACACAATTATTGTAGAGAGTGAAGATTATGTTTGCCAAGAAATGGGTTCTATAGAAAAGAATGATAGCGATGGTGTTCAATATCTTGCCTCTTTAGAGTTCAGTAAAGAGGAAAGTTCTACAGATATTAAAGAACAAATAACAAAAAGTAAACAACTTATCGTTTTGGAATGTAATAGAACCGATTTAACGGCTCAACAACCAGGTGTACCAATGTGGTATTTAAAAACACCAAGCGTTGTCTATAGTAGTGAAGATGAAATGATAGAGTTTTCTATTGTCCCAAGTTTAAGAGGAAAGGAAGTTTTAGAAGCTGGATTTTTCTCTAAGGATATCCTATTATCTCTTTGTATTAAAAATAAACAAGATGAGAGTATTTATTATGAAGATTCATTCCCAATAGATATTTCTAAAGAACAGGACTATAGGATCAAACTTAATTTAGGTGAACAAAAGGCACAATTTGATCAATTAATTGATCCGACTTTAAGAGAAAATGAAATTGAAGTGAGTTATAGTATAGAATTGTCGATCAAGGATCGTGATGATTATTCAATAGTGTATTCTTCATCTGTATTACCAAAGTAATGAAAAGGGGTGATTTATTTAAAAATCACCCTTTTATAGTTCAATATAAACTTATAGTAAAATAAAAATATTATTGAGATACCGAATAGAAAGTAAATGAACCGTAAAACAATGCTTTTTTGTATGTAAATTTTTCCTTATAAATTTATAAAGTGGATATACTCTATGAGTAAATGAGTAAGGAGGGATTCTTATGTGGTATAAGTGGTTAACATTTTTCTTTTTGACTTTTTCTTTAATACTTGTGTTATTAGGATTACATGCAGGTGGATTAACGATAGTTGTCTTATCATGTATATATTATAAACTCTCCTTGATTGTTGAAATGATGAAGGAAGATAGAAATAGGAGTATAAAAAACAAAGAATGATAAGAAGACTTTATATGTAAAGTTCTTTTTATTTTGTGTTTCATTCTCTATAATGGAATTAAGTATGGGGGTAAATTATGAAATATAGTCATGATCAAAGTAGTCAATGTCTACTGCATAAAATATACAATATAATAGAAGTGCATGAGAATTATAAACCAAGTCAAGTATATAGTTATTTTATGATTGCAACTGTCTTTATCAGTTTGATTCCATTGTTTACAAGGAATGAGATTGATCTGTTTCACATTATTGAATCGGTAACAGTCACAATCTTTATTGGTGATTATGTTTTACGATGGATCACTTGTCAGTATAAAATAAAAAAAGGGATGAAATCAT
>CAMTOK010000091.1 GCA_947074115.1 uncultured Erysipelotrichaceae bacterium
CAAATAATATAACAAAACAAATATAACTTCCTACATCTTCAGGTAGAAAATACGATAAGAAACCACCTAATACAAATGACAAACCCAAGATAAGACTACATACTATATTAATCACCATTGCTGATGAGAATGGAATTTTTATCTTATTGTTACCATATGCAATACAGGCAACAAAGGCATCAAGAGATACAGATGAGGCTAAGATCAATGCTTCGATGAGAACAACAATAAACGATGAATTCATATTACCAACCTTTCTATTGTGTCAATATAGATTATGTTGATATTTTATCTTGGTGACTGTTAAGTCAAAAAAAGTTTAGTGTATCCTAACTTTTAGTACGCTAAACTTTATCGTTTATTATAAACATCATTAAACTCTGCAATTCCATCAATATAATCTTTTAACGCAACTTCTGGTGGTATACCTTTAAATACTGTACAGACGCCACAACTTTCACAATCATGACGACATTTAAATACTTTATTAATTATATTTAATCGTTCTTCTTTTGTTGATTCGTATATTGACTTCATAATATTCCTCTTTATTTAAAGTAATCCTGTGTTTCTATAGCACAATTTTCAAAGGTTAAAACTTCAATACAATTTTTGAACTTAAATAATTTAACCTCTAATTCACCAAATAGACTTAATTCTTTACATCTATATATTTCCTTATCAAGTTCACATTCTTTTGTTTTTTTATCTATAAAGAAAGTACACTCTACCATGTATTGACCTTGTAAGATAGTTAAATAATAGGCATCGCCTTTCTTTTTTGCAAATGTAACAATTGCGCCAAGATATGATGCTATTGTTAACATTTGATCTTCTACTAATAAATTCATAAACAAACCTGTTGCTTCAACCACTTTAAAAGGAAGTGATGCGCACCATATAACAATAAAAGCATTTTTTTCTAAACAACTATGAGATTGCAACATGAAATAACGTTCTGGAAACTTTTGTCCCCAATCTTTATCAATATAAGTGTACCCTTTCATATTCATTAGCAATTTGTTTGTCTTCAATGATCCCGTTGTTTTTGTACCTAAACTGAGTATAGAATGTTTCCACTGGCTGTTTTTTAAATAAGCAAGTGGTCCCATAATTGTAGGCGCATATTTTGTTTGTTCAATTCTAAATGGTTTTTGTAGTTCTAAATCTATAAGTAATGGATCATCATCTAATTCAATATGAATATAATGTTTATTAAATACATTCTTTTCTAAACATAATGAAAATGGTTCATTTTGATATTTTACATCTTTTAATTTATACGTTTTATAATAACATTCTTCTGATAATGAATGATAGACTTTTAAATATGCATATCTATCGTGTTCTTGTTTCACAATACCGACCCATATAGCGATTGATATAGCACCATCAGTAACTCTAAAATACCAACCTTCATAGGTTGGTATTTTCATACTTTGATGGATTTGTAGTTCTTCTTCATATGAAATCATAATATCACCTAATAAATGATACGTTTGAATTTCTTATTTATGCTTATATTATTTTAGTTGAACACTCTTCTAAGTTAATAACTTCATCAACAATAGGTAAATAGAATTCAGGTTCATGACTCACCAAAATCACTGCACCTTTATATTCCTTTAATGCTTTTTGTAATGAGTCTTTTGCATCGACATCTAAATGGTTCGTTGGTTCATCTAGTACAAGTACATTTGCTTCTTGATTCATGATTGCACATAATCGCGCCTTAGCATTCTCTCCACCAGATAAGACTTTCATTAATGATTCAATATGATCAGTAGTCAAACCACATTTTGCAAGCATACTTCTTATTTCACCATTTGTACGATCAGGATAAAGATCCCATAAATATTGGTGAGCAGTTTTATGAGGTGCTGCTTCTTCTTGTTTAAAGAAACCAAGTTCTACAAAACGATCTTTAATCACTGTACCATCAAATGGTTTTTGTATTCCTATTAAGGTTTTTAATAATGTTGTTTTTCCTAAACCATTCACACCCTTAATTGCGACTTTCTTATTTCTTTCAAAACTTAAATTTAAGGGACTCGTAAGAGGTGTTTCATAACCGATAACAAGATCTTCACATTCAAAAAGAACTTTACCTGGTGTTCTGGCTTCTTTAAATTCAAATATAGGTTTGATCTTTTCTTTTGGTTTAGATAAGATTTCCATCTTATCTAATTTCTTTTGTCTAGAGCTAGCCATATTTCTTGTCGCTACACGAGCTTTGTTTCTAGCAATAAAATCTTCCATATCAGCAATTTCTTTTTGTTGTTTCTTATAAGCTGATTCTTGTTGTTTTTTCTTTAATTCAACTTGTTGTAAGTAGTAATCATAATCTCCCTTATAACGAGACAGTGTTCCATCTTCTAATGCATATATTATATTTGTAACATTATTAAGGAAAGGAATATCATGACTAACCAATATAAATGCATTCTCATAATTCTTTAAGAATTGAGTTAACCAATAAATATGTTGTTCATCTAAGTAGTTTGTTGGTTCGTCTAGTATGAGAATCATAGGATTTTCTAATAATAATTTAGTTAGTAACACCTTAGATCTCTGCCCTCCAGATAAATCTGTAACCAATTTATCTAAACCGATATCATTTAATCCTAAACCACCAGCAACTTCTTTGATCTTAACATCTATCATATAGAAACCGACATGATCTAATATTTCTTGTATTTCTCCAACTTCTTCTAGAAGTTGTGTCATCTCATCAGCATCAACCTCAGCCATCTTTTCATACATACCTAACATCTCTTGTTCTAAATCAAAGTAATGTTGAAAAGCACTTTGTAAAACTTCATAAATTGTTTGTCCTGGTTTAAGTGCAGTATGTTGATCTAAATATCCTGTTGTAATTCTTTTACACCATTCTATCTTACCTTCATCAGGGGCAATTTTCCCTGTTATAATATTGAGGAATGTTGACTTCCCTTCTCCATTTGCACCTACAAGACCTATATGTTCTCCATTAAGGAGTCTAAAACTTGCATTATTTAATATTGTTCTTCCACCAAAATCATGGCTAACGTTTTCTACATTTAATATACTCATAAAATCTTCCCTTCTTTTATGAGATTATTATACATTATATTTTAAATAAAGCAATGAACACAAAGAGCATATGATTTGTCTTTATATAGAAGCTTATGTATATTAAACCTAGGAGGATATTTATGAACAAATATATTAAAACAAGTTTTATTTATGTCGTATTAGCATTACTTTCTGGTGTCTTTTATAGAGAATTCACTAAATTTAATCTGTTCGATGGAAGAACGGTATTATCATCAACTCATACACACTTTTTTGTACTTGGAACTTTTTTATTTATGATAATCGCAATAATGATTAAAGTACAATTATTAGATGAGAATAAACATTTTCATATCTTTTATAGATTATATAATATAGCCCTACCTTTAAGCGTTATTATGCTTTATATAAGGGGGAGTATTCAAGTTCTAGGTATTGAGTTAAATAAAGGAATAAATGCATCTGTTTCTGGTATATCTGGTGTTGCTCATATTTTGATTGCAGTTGCTTTTCTTTATTTATTCTTCGCGTTTAAACATACAAAAAGTACAGATTAATTTCTGTACTTTTTATTCAACTATACAAGTTCCTCTCGGATTGTCTAGTTTATACTTCTTTGCAAGCATACCAAATCGATTTGCTAGTTCATATATTCTTTCAGATGGATTCTCGTATAAACCAATGAAATTAACAATACCCATTGGGTCACTTTTTGTAACAAGTTCAAGTGATTCTAATATCTTTGGTGTATTAACGAGTGAGAAACTCTCAAATCTATAGATTTTATTATCCTTCATATTAAATGTTAAATCCAAACAATATGTGAGGTTGTTTCTTCCGACATAAATAGGTTCTTCAAATTGTGTTTTCTTTGGTGCAAACATTTTTTTCTTGTGATAAAGTTTAGAACTATTAAATAAGCGGGTACATAAAGATAATTCTACATGAGCAATATCTTTGTAATTGATCTTTATGCTTTCACTATAATTAACGGTATAGCACATATTTTTTTCAAATATGAGAAATGGACATTTATGAAATATTTGATGTTGATCTTCACTTAATATAAACATGGCTTTTATAAAAGTCGTTTCTTTAAAATCATTAATTTGGACAAAGTTTGGTCTCGTTCCGTATTCTTTTAATAGCATATTTTCACACCTTTCATAACATTATATAAAGTAAATAAGAAAATAGAATATTATCACAAGTAATCAATACAATTTATTTTAGTGAATCATTTTGGAACTTTTTAATACCTTCATCTGTTAAAGGATGTTTTAACATTTGTTCTATTATTTTATATGGAACAGTCGCAATATGTGCTCCTGCTTTAGCACATTCTATAACATGCATTGAACTTCTTATACTTGCTGCTATAATTTCTGATTCAATACCATAATAATCAAATATTTCCGCTATCTCTTCAACTAATGCAACACCATGAGTACTAATATCATCTAATCTCCCTACAAATGGAGAGACATATGTTGCTCCTGCCTTTGCTGCTAATAATGCTTGTGATGTTGAGAAGATTAATGTGAGATTTGTTTTAATACCTTCACTTGTTAAAACACGACATGCTTTTAACCCTTCTTGTGTTGTTGGTAGCTTAACAACCATATTTTTATGCCATGAAGCTATGACCCTTCCCTCTTTGATCATTCCCTCACTATCTAGAGTAAAAGCATCAACTTCACCAGAAATTGGTCCATCAACAATATCGGCAATTTCTTTAACGACTTCCTCTACTGGTCTACCACTTTTGGCTATGAGTGATGGATTTGTTGTTACACCACAAATGATCCCCATATCATTTGCTTTTTTTATTTCTTCTATATTTGCTGTATCTAAGAAAAATTTCATAATATACCCCCTTGTGTATCTTATTCTATATTATACCATTTATTTATAAAATTTGTTATATATTGCTTTTATGAAATAAAAAAACAGGTGTTACCCTGCCTTTGTCAAAATAATTGTTGTATTTCCTTTTATAACGTATTTACCAATTTGAGCTGGTAGGAAATAACTTTCTCCCTTTTTAATATCAATTTCTTGATGATCAATATTTATAGTTCCTTGACCATCAATAACTAATATAGACTGAAAGCTTTCTTCAGTAATATCTAACTCAACACAATCAACGATCTCATATCTTTCACAGATGAAATACTTATTCTCTGTTAATACCTGTTTAGTAAAATTATCATTACTCGTCATTTGTGTATCATGAGACAACATCTTTTCTTTTACTTGTAAACAAGATACATCTACAGCTTTATCAATGTGTAATTCTCTAGGATTTCCATCCACTCCTAGTCTATTAAAATCAAATACTCTATAAGTCGCATTAGAACATTGTTGTATTTCTGCAATGACAATACCTGCACCAATTGCGTGAATTGTCCCTGTTTCAATGTAAAAACAATCCCCTTTTTTAACTTTAACTTTATTAAGGTGTTCACAAACCGTACCATCTAAGATTGATGCTTTATACTCTTCTTTTGTTAGAGTCTTATTCACACCACAATATAAGAATGCATCTTCTTCTGCCTCAAGTACATACCAAAACTCATTTTTACCACTGTCATTTTCATGAATACGAGCATAATCATCATCTGGGTGAACTTGAATACTCAGTGCTTGTTTGGCATCAATGAATTTAATCATGATAGGAAAATCATTATTGCTTTCACATTTAGTTCCCCAAGCCTCTTTACCCTTTTCATTCAAGTAATCAGAAAATAACATTCCTTTATAATTATCACTTATAATGGTACTACAACCGTCTCTATGATTAGACATTTCCCATGATTCTGCAACCTTTTCTAAGTCACTAACCTTATTATATAAATCTACAAGTTTTCTACCACCCCATAGGTAGTCTTTTAAACATGCTTCTAATTTTACTATTTCCATATAATATCCTCCTTATGGATATCATA
>CAMTOK010000092.1 GCA_947074115.1 uncultured Erysipelotrichaceae bacterium
TCAATGATGATTTTACCAATCATTACACGTAACACACAAGTGGCCTTACAAGCAGTACCTAAGAGTTATCGAGAAGCAGCTTTAGGGATTGGTTCAACAAAATGGTATATGATTCGTACAGTCCTCTTACCAAGCGCAATACCTGGTATTCTCACAGGAACAATTTTAGGTATGGGACGAATTATTGCTGAATCTGCAGCTTTGTTGTTTACAGCTGGAAGTGGGTATTTATTGCCAAGAGGGTTCTTTGATCATTTCTTCTCGACGGGTGGTTCGTTAACGATTGCACTATACTTAGAAATGAGTAATGCACGATATGATCATGCGTTTGTTATTGCTATGGTATTAATAGTGATTATATTATTAATGAATTTATTAGCGAAATGGATTTCTAAAAAATTTGATGTGAACAGGGTGAAAACAAATGTTAAATAAAATTGAAACAAAAGAATTAAATCTCTATTATGGTGAAAAACATGCGTTAAAGGATGTTTCACTAAATATTGCTGAAAAAAGTATAACTGCTTTTATAGGGCCATCGGGATGTGGGAAATCAACATTCTTGAAAGTTCTCAATAGAATGCAAGATTATGTAGATGGTGTAAAGATTGATGGACAAGTCTTATTAGATGATGAAGATATCTTTGGTCAAGGAGTTGATACTACATTATTGAGAAAGAAAGTTGGAATGGTCTTTCAACAACCTAATCCCTTTCCTATGAGTATTTATGATAATGTTGCTTATGGACCGAGAATTCATGGCATAAAAAATAAAAAACAATTGGATGAAATCGTTGAAAAGAGTTTAAAAGCAGCTGCATTATATGAAGAAGTCTCTGATCGTCTTCATACATCTGCTTTAGGATTATCTGGCGGACAGCAACAAAGGTTATGTATTGCAAGATGTTTAGCTGTAGAACCAGAAGTTATTCTTCTAGATGAACCAACGAGTGCATTAGATCCTATATCAACTTTAAAAATAGAAGAACTCTTAATGGAATTAAAAGATAAATACACAATTGCAATTGTCACTCACAATATGCAACAAGCCTCACGTATTGCTGATTACACAGCATTCTTCTTAGTAGGCGAAATGGTTGAGTACGGAAAGACAGATAAAATCTTCACATTCCCAGAAGACAAAAGAACTGAAGATTATATAACTGGACGATTTGGATAATATTGTATTGTTAAATAAAAACGATTATAATGGAGAGAGAATATGAGAAAATTCTTTAATGATGAATTAGAAAAATTAAATGTAGATTTAACAAAGATGGCACATTTGGTTGAAGTGTCATTAGAAAATACGATTGATGCGTTTAAGCATCAAAACAAACAATTAGCCAAAGATATTATCGCTAATGATAGATTAATAAATGATATGGAAAGAGCAATAGAATCTAGATCATTTAATCTTATGTTAAGACAACAACCAATAGCAGGAGATTTAAGAGCGGTGACAAGTGCATTGAAAATTGTGACTGACTTAGAACGTATAGGTGATCAAGCTTCAGATATAGCAGAAATTATATTAGGGTTTGATGGAGAACAGGTTTATAGAACCGTAGAGCATATTCCATCAATGGCTAAGAAAGCCAAGTTAATGGTTCATGAATCTATTGAAGCATTTATTTCTCAGGACTTACAAAGAGCTAAAATTGCTAAAAAGATGGATGATGAAATAGATCAATTGTTTCAAGAAGTTAAACAGGAAGTTATGGAAATTATAAAAGAGAATCATGAAAGAGTTGATTTTAGTATTGATTTCTTAATGATTGCTAAATATTTAGAAAGAATTGGAGACCATGCATCAAATATTTGTGAATGGTTAGAATTTAATCAAACGGGGAAAGTCAACAATCATAGACTTATGTAGGAGGATATTATGAACGAGCATATATTTGTTATAGAAGATGATGAAAACATTCAAGAGATCGTTAAACTTGCATTAGAAACCAATGGGTATCGAGTGACAACATTTGATAATGCAATTGATGCTATTTTAAAAATTAAAGAAGAAGCACCAGATCTCGCCATCTTTGATATTATGTTGCCTCAAATGGATGGCGTTACAGCAATCAAAAAGATCAGAGAAACAAATACAAAGATTCCTATTTTAGTTCTAAGTGCTAAAGATAGTGAAATAGACAAAATCAAAGGTTTAGATAGTGGTTGTGATGATTATATGACAAAACCATTTGGTGTCTTAGAACTTTGTGCTCGTGTTCGTACTTTACTCAGACGTGTTAAACCAAAATCAAAGACTGTGAAAACAAAAACATTAGAAATAGACAAACAAACACATATGATATTATTTAATAATGAGAAATTAGATTTAACGCATAAAGAATATCAATTGTTAGTGTATTTAATAGAAAATAAAGACCGTGTTGTTGGAAGAGAAGAACTTTTAAATACGATTTGGGGTTATGATTTCTTTGGAGAATCAAGAGCTTTAGATGTCCACATTCGTTCATTAAGAAAGAAACTTGATGATAATGGAGAAAAATATATCAAAACGATTCGTTCAGTTGGCTATCGTTTTATTGAAGGGGAGGATGATGATGAATAAATCAATCCTCCGTTATTTTATTGTTATCTTATTTGTGACTTTGTGTTTAAGTTCAACAATATCAGGAACGTTGATTTCAAATAATCTTTTGAAATCAACAGAAGAAAATTTATTATACTCACTTAAATTAATAAATTATTCATTAGAAAGAGATATTCCCTTTGATCAACAATTGGATAATATTAATCCATTAGCTTATAGTGATAATACAAGAATCAGTATTATTGGTTATGATGGAGTCGTTGTTGCTGATACATATAAAGAAGAAGTGATGGAGAATCACTTAAGTCGTGAGGAAGTAAAAGAAGCAATAGAGCAAGGTATTGGTTATGCAACCAGACAATCAGCAACTGCGAAGCAATCATTACTTTATGTCGCCTATGATGCAGGTGATTATATTATAAGAATTTCTATTCCTTATAGAGGAATATTAGATCATTTACCTTCATTAATCCCTGCGTTATCATTTAGTATTGTGACATCATTAATTATTTCATTTGTCTTATCCATAAGATTAGCGAATAAAATTACGTATCCTATAACTAAAATAAATGAAAACCTAACACATATGGGTGCAGACTTTAGAATAGATTTACCGTATTTCGATTATGATGAATTTAATGAAGTTTCTTCAACATTAAGAGATATGTCACATAGACTTCGTAAATCATTAAAAGAAGTTCAATTAGAAAGAATGAAAATTGATGAAATATTAAGTCAAATGAATGAAGGATTTGTTTTATTGGATGAAAGACATAGATTATTAAGTATTAATGATAAAGCGATATCTATTTTAGGGGCAATGAATATTCATGATATAGTGACTGATTATGTTTATTATCCTGAACTACTTAATGCATTAACAAGAGATGAAGAAAAACAAGAAGTTGAAATTAAAGTAGAAGGACTCATTTATGTATGTTATATAAATAAGATTGAACTTGGTACAACGCTTTTATTTGTTGATATGACATTAAATAAAAAGATAGAGAAGATGAGAAGAGAGTTCTTCTCTAATGTATCACATGAATTAAAAACACCATTAACATCAATTAAAGGATATAGTGAATTATTAGCACAAGGTCTTGTTAGTGATGAAAATCAAAAGATAACAATGTTAAATAAGATTCAAAATGAAGTGAATAATATGTCACGCTTAATTAATGATATATTATTATTATCTAAACTAGAAAATATGGAATTAAAAACAGAAAGAATATCAGTTCATTTAGGAGATTTATCACAAGATATACTCGATAGTTTTATTGTTGAAATCAACAAGAGAGAATTACATGTGAGTGTAGAACATGATGATATTGAATACATTTGTGATCCTCAACAAATGTATACCGTTATGAGTAATTTAATAAGTAATGCTATTAAATATAACGTTGATCAAGGTTATTTAAATATAAAGATATTTAAGAAAAATAATCATGTCTATATACAAGTGAGTGATAGTGGAATAGGTATATCTCATATTGATCAGACAAGAATATTTGAAAGATTTTATCGTGTTGATAAAGGGAGAAGTCGACAATTGGGTGGGACAGGATTGGGACTGGCAATTGTAAAACATACAGTCTCTCAATATAAAGGAACAATAGATGTAACAAGTGTTTTACATAAGGGCACAACGATTACAGTTAAGTTACCTTTATAAGTTTAAAGAGGAAAGAATTGTTTATAATAGGAATGGTGATAATTATGAACAATTCATATTGGCAAAAGAATATAGAAGGAAAGAGTTATAAAAGTGTTGATGAAGACAAAATTGTAGATGTTTTAATTATAGGTGGCGGCTTAACTGGGATTGGTATTGCGTATCAGTTAAGAGAAAGTCCATTAAATATTACAGTTATTGAACAAGATACACTTGGATCACATACGAGTGGTCATACGACAGCAAAAGTCACAACATTACACGGTCTTAAATATCAAGAATTAACTGATTATTATAGTATTCATGAAGCGAATTTGTATTACCAATCTAATCAGAAAGCTTTTGAAGAGATTAAAGAGATAATAGAAACAAATGAGTTTGATTGTGATTACAAAATAAATGATGCAATTGTCTATACAAATGATATAGACAGAGCACCGTATCTTGATAAAGAAAGAGACATATTAACACAACTCCGTGTACCTGTAAGTGAAGATAAACAATACTTATCTTCCGTAGTCATGAAAGATCAAGCGATTTTTCATCCTTTAAAATATTTATATAACTTAGCACATAAGGCTGAATGCCGAGGTGTGCATATCTTTGAACATTCTCAAGCAAGAAGTATAAGTAAAGATGGTTATGATTATGTTGTAAAGGTTAATGATCACGAAATCAGATGTCGTTACCTTGTTCATGCGACAAGATTTCCAGCATTTAAAACAGGTTTATTCTTTTTGAAATTGTGTCAAGAAAGAGAATTTTTGAATACAATGAAGACAAAAGAAGGAGACAATTCATTATTTAGTTATTCAGGTCAAAAGAGTTATCGTCCTTTACCTGAAGGTGCACTAGAAATTACGGCAGAATCAGATGAATGGTTTGCTCAAGATACATTACCTTTAAGAGGCATTCCGTATATAGGAGAAGTGACAACAGATTCTCATGAATATGTTGCATTTGGATATTCCAAGTGGGGAATGACAATGTCACAAGTTGCTTCCCGTTTGATATCTGATTTAATATTAGATAAAGACAATCCATATGAAGAGTTTTATAGCGTCAATTACTTTAATGGTACACATGCATTAAGATTTAAGGATCGCGTTCTTAAGAATAATTTAAAAGGTTTTATTAAGAGTCGTATTAAATTTGATGAAGTTGAACTTGATTTGCAAGAAGGTGCAGTTATGCGCAAAGATGGTAAACTTGTCGCTATTTATAAAGATGTTTCAGGAGAAGAACATTATTTGTCTCCTTATTGTCCTCATTTAAGAGGAATTATTGAATTTGATAAGCAACATCAATTGTGGATTTGTCCTTGTCATCAATCGGTATTTAATCCTTATGGTGTCAAATTAGAGGGACCATCACTTGATAATTTATCAAAAATTGAAAGAAAACCATAAATTGGTTTTCTTTTTCAATATTCAAACGTATAATGAACTTATGGGGGAATACAATATGAAATGTGATGTTTGTCAAACTAAGATTCCATTAGGTGCAACTGAATGTCCTAACTGTGGATATGCAAGAAAAAAGGGTACGAATTATCGTTTAAATACACAATCTCAAACAACTCAAAGGAGCCAAGGGCAACAGACGTATAAACCGGTATCAAGACCACAACCAGTTAACAACAATAATAATGTCTTGTTAAAGATTTTATCAGTGATATTGTGTATATGTATGTTTATACCTGTAGGGATGACTTTTTATTATACTGTACTAGATGATTTTGATGGGGATTATTTTAAAGAAGC
>CAMTOK010000093.1 GCA_947074115.1 uncultured Erysipelotrichaceae bacterium
AAAAACTAAAAGGCGTAAGCCTTTTTTCTATTTGTAAAAGGTGATACAATACATGTAGGGGGTGTCACCGTGGCCAATGAAGGTAAGCGATGTTATTGTCGTTGTATAAAAGATATGAAAATGATCATAGGTAAAGAAGAAAGCTTACTATTTACAAAGTCAAAAGTTTATCAATGTACAATTCGCTGCGATGATGCGACTGTCCATTTCTATAAAGTTTAT
Organism: uncultured Erysipelotrichaceae bacterium; assembly: GCA_947074115.1. Taxonomy (GTDB): domain Bacteria; phylum Bacillota_I; class Bacilli_A; order Erysipelotrichales; family Coprobacillaceae; genus CAMTOK01. Next base: position 223 of record CAMTOK010000093.1, read on the forward strand.
GGTGATGAATTTGCTTTGAGTTGTTCTGAAACAGAGTTTAAAGAACATTTTATAATGATTAAAAATAAAATGATAAAGGCATAGTAATGATAAGGTTTTGTCAACACTTAATTCATGCTTTGTCTTTTTTATGTTTTATGGTATGATATGGAAAGAAATGAGGTGAAATAATTGGAAAAGAAAACATTTCGAGTTTCAAATATTGAATCGGATGATGAACTTAATGAATTAAGTCATGCACTCAATTCCAATGAACAAGTCTCACATATTAAGATTGATAAGGGACAAATTACATTTCAATGTTTAGATTTTGAAGCATTGATGAAAAGTGATACACACTTTCATAAGGACTTGGTTTTTCAAGAACTTGTTGATGGAAAAATCCAACAATACGATTTTACATCAAGAGAACTCACAAAACATTATTTCATGTTTAAAAATATTTTAAGTATGGATGATGTCTATGCTTTTGTTGCGCAAATTGAATCATTAGAACGTTATGAAGACGTTTATTATGATGAACAAAATAGGGTTCTTATATTAAAATCATCAGTGAAAGATGTATTAAGTTATTTAAGAGCAGAATTATATAAATTAAATCCTTCAATGGATATCGTAGAGTATAGAAAACCAATTCGTTCGCAAGATGTTTTCCAAAAGAACTTCATGCATACATATATACGATTAGGGTTGTTATTCATTGTTGGTGCATTAGCATTGATAACGTCAAAAGATGCATCATCTCCATCTATGATTTTATGGGGGATCACAGTTATTATATTCTCAGAAAAGATTATTCTTAAAGCTTGGGACAATATTAAGAGTAAGAAGTTCTTTAGTGAAGAAGTATTATTATGTTTGGCTTTAACTTTTGGGTTAATATCAAAACATTATATTGAAACATGTGTTACTGCAGTTTTATTTCAAATAGGAGTTCCTATTTTAAATAAAATTCTAGAAAAAACATTATTGAAAATCGATGAAGAAGTAGATGATCCTGAAACTGGAGTTAAGGTGAGTTACGGTTTATTAGATACGATTTCTTTATACGACTTTGCGGTTGGTGAAGTGATTCGTATTTTCCCTGGGCAATTGATTCCAATGAAGGGGATGGTTATGTCTGGACAATCACAAATCAGTACGTATTCTAATACAAGTACGTATGACTTATTAGATTCTAATAAAGGATTGGTTGTTCATAGTGGAGATGTAAATGTAGGTGAGAACTATATTGATATAAAAGTTCAAAAAATCTATGAGAGATCAAGAATAAAGAAATTGATGTCAATGGCAGGACTCGCTCCTGTTTATGAATCAAAGTTAGAACATTTATCTCATATTGTCTCTAAATTATATAGTCCAATTATGCTGTTACTAGCAATTGCTATCGTTATTGGATTAACTGTGTATACACCGTCATATTATATGACTTACTTCTATGTTGGAGCTGCACTTGTTGTTCTAGCAGGAGCGTTCTCAGCAGATCAAGGTGCATCATTAGGTGTTTTAGCAGGTTTTGCGAAGGCGTTTAAAGAGGGGATTATTGTAGAAAGTACGAAAGGACTTGATGCATTAAATATGACTGAAACAATCATTTATGATCGTTTTGATGGTGTTCCAGTTAATGAAGAAGAGTTAGAATTATTTAAGAAATTATCTCATTTAGGTAAGGTTCTTGTTATATATAATGATGGACCAGTTGCATTAGAAAATGATCAATATATAATTCATAATGATTTAACTTTAGAAGAAAAGTTAAATATTATGGATCAAGCAGCAGCACCAATTGCTTATATAGGAGATGGATTTAAAGATATTCAATTACTTCAAAAAAGTTTTGTGGGGATTTCAAGAGGTGGATTATCTGAATCACAAGTTGTAGAGAACAGTGATATTGTTTTACTAGATTCAGAGTTAAATAAAGTTTATGAAACATTTGCGATCGCAAGAAAGATGAGAACAATAGCGTTATTAAATAGTCTTTTAACAGCGTTCTCTAAAATTATTCTCTTTATTGCGGTAGTGACATTTAAAACACCATTCCCAATTTGGGCAATTATTGTCGTTGAAATCGCAATACGTTCATTTGTCACATATAGTCCACGTCTGATACTATCACATAAGAAAAGAGTAAAAGGCGATGAAATATCAAGTTAAAGAAGAAACGACATTATTAGAATTCCTTATTCAAGTGACTTCAAAGAAGAAAAATGATTTAAAACAGTTATTAAAGTTTAAAAATGTCTATGTTGATGGAATAGTTCAAACTCATGTCGCATATTCTTTGAAAGTGGGACAAGTTGTCGAGATACAAAAAGCATCCAAACAAACACCAGTTCCAATTATTTATGAGGATAAAGATCTTGTAGTTATTGATAAACCATGTGGTTTATTAAGTGAAAGAACGAATCAAGAAAATCAAAAAACAGCATTTTCATATATAAATACGTATTTATCTCAAAAAGGAGAAAAAGCTTATTTGGTTCACCGTTTAGATCAATATACATCTGGTGTCTTAATGTTTGTTAAGTCAAAGAAGTTATATGATTTATTAACAAATGATTGGAACAAATATGTTAAAACGAGAGGATACGTCGCTGTTGTTGAAGGACAAGTTAAAAAGAATAAAGGAACTATTGAAAACTATCTTGGAGAATCTAAAACCCAAGTGGTGCATATTACATCAAAAGATAAAGGTAAAAAAGCAATTACACATTACAAAGTCATCAAATCAAATCGTAAATTCTCTTTATTAGAGGTTTACTTAGATACTGGTAGAAAAAATCAAATTCGTGTTCATATGTCATCGATGCATCATCCGATTGTTGGCGATGATAAATATGGATCAAAAGTCAATCCTTTAAAAAGATTAGGTTTACATGCTCATGAATTTGCGTTTACACATCCACTGTCTGGTAAAGTGATGCGCTTTGTTTCAAAGACGCCAGAAACTTTTGAAAATTTATTTAAATAACCTTGACATAGTGATAACCATGAGTTATACTAGGCAAGTAAATAAAAAGTAGTGGAAAGAAGAAGTGCCTACTTCTCGCCCGATTGATCGTATTGATGGGCTTATGTCACTAAGATAACTAATCTTAATGTCAACGTGGGTACTTTAATAGTGCTCACTTTTTGTTTGTACTACATATTTATAGGAGGTGTCTATTATTAGCAGATATAACAATCAACCACCGAAGGCTAATGAAGATTTGGTAAATGAAAAAATTCGTTTTAGAGAAGTTTTGGTTATTGCACAAAATGGTGACCAATTAGGAACATTATCACGTAACGAAGCATTAAGAACTGCATATGATGCAGAATTAGACTTGGTGTGTGTGGCTCCAAAAGCGCAACCACCAGTATGTCGTGTAATGGACTATGGAAAGTATCGTTTCGAGCAACAAAAGAAACAAAAAGAAATGAAGAAAAATTCAAAAGTTGTATCTTTAAAGGAAACACAATTGTCTCCAACAATTGATATTCATGATAAAAACGTTAAGTTAAAAAGAACTATCAAGATGTTAGAAGAAGGAGATAAAGTAAAAGTTGTCGTTCGTTTTAGAGGAAGACAAATTGCCCATGTCGATATTGGTCAAAAAATATTGGATGATTTTGTAGCTGAATGTGCTGAATTTTGTGTTGTTGAAAAACCAGCGAAATTAGAGGGGCGTTCATTAATTGCTATCTTAGCACCAAAAAAGAAATAACAGGAGGAAACAAATATGCCAAAAATGAAATCACATAGTGGTCTTAAAAAACGTGTTAAAAGAACAGGAAGCGGAAAATTAAAACGTTCTCATGCTTATGTATCACATTTAGCACATAACAAATCACATAAACAAAAGAAACACTTAGCGAAAGCGACTTTAGTTCACCCTTCAGATATGAAGAGAATTAAATCAAGATTACAAGGCTAATAGGAGGAAATATATATGGCAAGAGTTAAAGGTGGATTTACAACAAGACGTAGAAGAAAGAAAATCTTAAAATTAGCCAAAGGATATTTTGGTTCAAAACATACGTTATATAAAACAGCTAACGAGCAAGTAATGAACTCGTATGAATATGCATATAGAGATAGAAAAGCTTTAAAACGTGAAATGAGAAAATTATGGATCGCACGTATTAATGCTGCAGCAAGAATGAATGAAATTTCTTATTCTCAATTAATGCATGGTTTAAAATTAGCAAACGTTGATATCAACAGAAAAATGTTATCAGAAATCGCAATTATTGATCCTAAAGGATTCACTAAAATTGTAGATACTGCAAAAAAAGCATTAGCTAAATAATGAAAAGGTAGGCAACTACCTTTTTTTGTTGTCATAGAATGTCTATATTTAGAATATGTTTAATGCATAATTATGTAAATAAAGATAATAATTTGATATGAGTTATGTTAATATATATATAATCAGTGTGGTTTTAGATATTTTCACACAATTTAAAAATAATCTATTGATATTTGTGTTTTAAGATTAAAGCATGATGAGGAGGTCATTATATATGCAAACATATAAATCAAATCAATTGTTTAAAATAATTATATTAGTCCTATTGGTAGTGTCATTATCTATGAATGGTTTTCTAATGTATCAATATTTTCAACCTAAAACAACATCAACGACAACAAATGGTAGTGTCGTTCAAACAGTAGTGACAGATGTTAAATCTGATTTAACAGAGGTCGTGAAGGATGCTAAAGCATCAAGTGTTGGTATTGCGGTTTATGAAAATAATAAATTATCAGGAAGTGGGAGTGGTGTCGTTTACTTAGTTGAAGGTTCAACAGTGTATGTCATTACAAACCACCATGTCATTGAAGATGCTAAGTCAATAGAAGTTATTTATCCGAACAACGAATCAGTAAAAGCAACACTGGTTGGTAGTGATAAATATGGAGATATTGCTTTATTAAAAATGACTGTTGATTTTGAAGTTGAAGCGTTTAAATTAGGAGATTCTGACTTGTTAGATCCAGGTGAGACTGTTCTAGCAGTTGGGAGTCCATTAGGTATAGAATATGCCGGAACTGTTACTCAAGGGATAGTTTCAGCAACAAATAGAACAATATCAGTTGACTTAACAAACAATGGTCAAGATGATTGGGATATGAATGTTATTCAAACAGATGCTGCAATTAATCCAGGGAACAGCGGTGGAGCTCTTGTGAATGCAGTTGGAGAACTTGTTGGGATTACTTCTATGAAATATTCTTCAGAATCAGTTGAAGGTATGGGATTCGCATTACCGATTAATGATGCAGTTAAATTAGTGAAAGAAATTTTAGAAACTGGTAAAGTCAGTCGTCCGTCATTAGGAGTCTCTGGTGTATCGTTAAGTGCTTATTCATCTTATGAATTATACCTTTATAGAATACAATCAAACTTGTCTCAAGGAATCTATGTTGTCAATGTTCAAAGTGGTTCAGCAGCAAGTACAGGTGGTATTCAAAGTGGTGATGTCATCACTGAATTTGATGGTGTAGAGATCGATACTTATAAAACATTCTTAACGCAATTGTATACGAAAAGACCTGGTGATACAGTAAATGTGAAAATCAACCGAGATGGAAGTATTAAAACTGTTCAAGTCACTTTAGGATCAACTTAAAGAAAAGAGTTTCTCTTTTCTTTTTTTATGACTTTAGTAAGTCATGAAGTATAATTTGTGTTATAAT
>CAMTOK010000094.1 GCA_947074115.1 uncultured Erysipelotrichaceae bacterium
AAACGAGGTGTTTATATATACAATAAATGTATTATGTAATATAATAAAAAAAGAAAGAGGTGGATTATGAAAACGAAAAAGATCTACAATGTTATTTTTCCTATATTCATGTTAATGTTATTTCCACTCGCATGGATTATCACTTTACCTGCCAATTTTATAATTGATTCACTCATTATTTTTATTGGATTAAAAGTTATAAAATCAAACCAAATAAAATCAACATATTTAAAGGTAATATTAAAGGTGTGGATTTTAGGCTTTTTAGCAGATTTAATTGGTTCAGGTATCTTGTTGATTCCTTTAATGTTGAATTTTAATCCTGGATACTGGTGGGGAACATTTATTGAAGCAATTTCAATGAATCCATTTGGTAACATATTTGCATTTATGTATGTTGCCATTTGTATAATTATAGTAGGTATCATTATTTATTATTTAAATTTTTATGTCAGTTTCAGCAACACGGATTTAAGTGAAAAAGAAAAACATAAGATGGCATTCTTATTAGCAATCTGTACAGCACCTTATTTATTTTTATTACCGACATATCTCATATACGGATACTAATGAAAGAAGGTTTGTTATGGAAAGAAGAGATTTTAATACCCCTGCATTTAAAGAATGGTTGGTGTCGTTAAAAGATACCAAGCCAGACGTAAAATTCTGTAAAAAATCAAACGATATAACTGATGCTTATTATTACTTACACAGTGGGTTAAAAGGTAGTATTACTGTCTGGCACAACACATTGATTGAGGAGTTAATTATTGATCAGGAAACAAAAGAAACATTATTTTACTTACATTATGAAATGGAATCTTGTGAACAAATAAAAGAATTGGTTAAGAACTTTAAAAAGCGCATGTTTTGTATGTGTTCAAAAGAACACATAGTTTATCATGATACAAAAGAAAGAGATTTCTTAGTCTGTTGTTCATCAGGTCTCACATCATCGTTAATTGCTGATCTTTTAAAAGAGTATTCTTTAAGTAAAGCATTACCTTATTCATTTGAAGCGTCAAGTATTTATGATCAAGATGCTTTAAAGAAAGATTATGACCTTGTTTTGGTTGCTCCGCAAGTAGGATATAAAATAGGAGAACTATCAGAAACGTATTGTCAAAAGTATTATCAAATTCATCCTATTGATTTCGCAGAATACAATAGTCATAATATTGTATCCATGCTTCAAGAGTCATTATAAAGAAAGATTGAGACGATTATAGATAAAGAATTCTTCATTAGGAATGATTTATATAATCGTTTTTTATTTTATTTATTCAAAAAACTATTGACTCTAAAGTGAACTCTAGGGTTATAGTATAAAAGGAGGAAATGAAATGAAGACAAAGAAAATAACAATTGGTGCAATGTGTTTAGCAATTGCACTGTTACTCCCACAAGCTTTTCACCTTGTGGGTATACAAGGCGCTGGTGTGATCTTTTTACCGATGCATATACCAGTCTTTATCGGAGGTATGCTGCTAGGGCCCCTCTATGGATTAATTTTAGGTGTGTTAGCACCACTAGTTAGTTTTGCAATCACAGGGATGCCAAATGCACAAAGAGTTCTCTTTATGGTTGGTGAACTTGCAACTTATGGTATGATCAGCGGTTTGTTGTTTCATCAGTTACGATTCTCAACAAAAAGATTTGGAGCGACAATGGCACTTATTATTTCAATGATATCAGGAAGAATAACTTACGCTATTTTGATTTCAATAGCGACCTATTTATTTCATATCCCATTAGGTGGAATTGGTGCAGTTCTTACGAGTATAACAACAGGATTACCAGGAATTATTATTCAATTGATATTTGTTCCATCATGTGTCGTTATGATATTAAAAGGAGGTGTCTTCCATGACATTAGACCAACTTCAAAAAAGGCTTAGTGAAGAAAACCTAAGTTTAATTGCTGATCTTCATGGAGAAATCTATACATCAGAATTAAAGGGGATAGGCCCAATACTAAATCCCATGAAAGAAAACGTAGACTTCTTTAAAGACGCTATTGTATGTGACAAGGTGATTGGGAAAGCAACTGCTATGTTACTTGTTTTATCAGGTGTTAAATTTATCTTTGCATATACAATGAGCAAAAAAGCAATTGATATCTTAAACCTATATCATATAGAACATGATTACCATAATGTTGTCGAGTACATTATTAATAGAGACAATACAGGTATGTGTCCAATGGAAGAAACAGTATATGATATTGATGATTTAGAATTAGGAAAAGAATTATTAATAAAGAAACAAATTGAATTGATGAATAAAAAAAGAAAATAGAAATCTATTTTCTTTTTATATATTGATAAGAAACAAAAGATATAACAAGTGATAAAAGAGTCATCCATGTATTTGAGAATATATGCACTTGAATAGGGGCGGATGTGATAAGTGTATTGTAATTATTTAATAACAGTAAAGACAAACCAAAGATATAGATCACACCACAAATAAAAGGAAGTGTACAATATCTTAAAGAATATTTATGTAAACTCAAATAAAGAGTAGATATTAAGATGAGTAATGCAATAACAAAATCAAACATAGTTTTCTCCTTTCTAATGAGCGAAAACAGTTAAGAAGAGTGAGATACTCATAGAAATAACACACCAAAATGTATTCATAATAATATAACGATCAAGAGCGTGTATATCGCTCATAAAACCAAAACTCATTAAGAATATAAAGCCAACAATAAGAGGCATGATCTTTATGTGTTTAGGTGCTTTAATATGAATTAATATCATTGTTGTTATGATAATAAAAAGAGCAATTAATAAATCTATCATAATATTATACCTCCATTCTATATGGTTATAGTCTATCAATAAGTTATAAATATTATCTTAAGAAAAAACAAAAGAATTAAAAAACATGCTTAAAAGGTATAAACTATCATAGAAAATAGGTATTTGTTTATATAAGGAAAGTTCTTTACAATATAGAAAAAGGAGGATTGAGTTATGGAATTTAAACCGCTATTTGGAAAAGGTGTCGATAATGTGAATTATGCACAATATTTTGTAGGAAACAGTTATGTCAATGGAATGGCACAGGACATTGTGAATGTCACTTTTGAACCAGGGTGTCGTAACAATTGGCATATCCACAATCATTCAGTACAAGTCTTACTTGTCACTGACGGAGAAGGCTTTTATCAGGAATGGGGTCAAGAGAAAAGACTATTAAAAGCTGGAGATGTCGTTGTTATACCAGAAGGCGCAAAACATTGGCATGGAGCAAGTTCCTCATCATGGTTTAGTCATGTATCTGTATCAATGAATCAAGAAGGTGCAATGACAGAATGGTTAGAAAAAGTGAATGATGAAGATTATAAAGGATAGTTATTATCCTTTTTTTACATTTATTGTTGACAAGTATACTTGTCAGGTGTATGATTGTGACAAGAAAACTTGTCAAAGGAGATTATTATGGATAAACAAAAGATCTTGGATTTAAATAAAAGAGATAATGAAGGATTAGATGAAAGAGAAATAAATATTAAGGTACAAAGTTTTCATAAAGCATCACTTACAGTGATTTGTCTTTGTGTCATATTAAGTTTAGTCAGTTTATTAAAAGGACAAACATTTTATCAATATAGTGTTATTTTATTTGGTTTCTTAGGAACTCAATCATTTTATCAGTATAAACAAACACATCAAACAATAGAATTTATACAGACAGGTGTTTGTCTCTTTGCTTGTCTTATAGGGTTTATAGGTTTTATCATATTGGGGTAATGTATGGAAGAACAATTAATATTAAAGAATCATTTAAAACAAGCAAGACAAAATAAAAAGTTATCACAAATGGAATTAGCTAAGATGGTTGGTGTCTCAAGAAATACAATTAGTTCTATAGAAACTGGCCAATTTAATCCAACCGCAAAACTTGCTCTTGTATTATGTATTGCATTAGATTTGAAATTTGAGGATTTATTCTATTTCTAAGGGGGAAACAAATGAAATTAAATATTGAACATGTCAATAAGACATTTGATAGTAAAGTTGTATTAAAGGATGCTCATTTTACATTTGAAACAGGAAAGATTTATGGATTGATTGGTCGTAATGGTGCTGGGAAAACAACTTTATTTAATTGTATTCATCGTGATTTAAAGGTAAATGAAGGACATATTAGTATTATTGATGAAAATGGAGAAAGAGAATTAGGTGATAATGACATTGGTTATGTTTTATCAACACCTGTTGTTCCTGATTTTTTAACTGCACGTGAGTTTATTAAATTTTATATAGAAGTGAATTTTGATAAAATTAAGAATATGAAAACAGTTGATGAGTATTTGGATATGGTTATGATTAAAAATGATGATCGTGATAAATTACTAAAAGATTATTCTCATGGAATGAAGAATAAGATACAAATGCTTGTTCACTTTATTAGTTCTCCACACGTATTGTTATTAGATGAACCATTAACATCATTTGATGTTGTTGTTGCTGATGAAATGAAACAACTTTTAAGAAAACTTAAAGAACAATCAATGATTATCTTTTCAACTCATATAATGGAACTTGCATTAGATCTATGTGATGAAATTGTTATATTAAATCATGGTGAATTAAAAGAAGTGAGACAAGGTGAACAAACAACAGAAGAGTATAAGGAAAGTATAATACAAGCATTAAGGGATGAAGATAATGATTAATACATTTGTTATCTTAACAAAATTAAGAATCACTTATACAACAAATACAGTGATCTTCTGTTTAACAAGAATACCACTTATAAACAAACTCATTCCACATCACCCTTATTCATCTAAAGGATTAAAAACTCTAGGTGGATTTATCTCATTCTTTTATGGCCTCTTTATGGCTATTATAGGTAAACTTATCTACTTTGGAGTTATGTTTTGTTTACCATATTTCTTTTTAGAAAAAGAATCAATAGAGGGTCTTTTATCATTACTGTGCTTTTTAACATTAACAGGATGTTTAATGAATACGCAATTGTTTAATCCATCAAAAGATAAATATTATGCTTATGGATTAATGAATATGAATACAAGAGATTTAACAATCACAATGTATATATTTTTCTTATTAAAAGTGCTTCTAGGATTCTATGTATTTGCAATATTATTTTCATTAATATTTGATATCCCAAGTCAATTGGCTATGTCAATACCAATCTTTGTGTTCTCAATGAAAGCTATATCATCAGCATTGATATTAAGATTTGATAACAAACGAAATGAAAACGAACCATCATATCCCTATATGATCAGTGCCCTTATATTTGTCGGTCTTGGTTACTTATGTTTCTTCTTTGATTTAGGGATATCATTGAATGCATTTGTTATATTATCAATCATTGTCTGTATTCTATCTTTATTCGCATTAACATATTTGTATTTATATAAAAACTATGATGATTTATATAGAGCAATGTATTCAAAGAATTCATTCTTACAAATGGATTATTCTAATGTGAATAAAATAACGCAGGAATCACTCCAACAAAAAATAGAAATCAATGAAAAATATACAAGTGATAAAGAAGGATATGCTTACTTTAATGATCTCTTTGTAAAAAGACATCATAAACTCTTAACTCGTTCAGCAACCCGTTATGCATTAGGAATAGCTCTTGTTGTTTTGGTTTTAATTATAAGTTCATTGATCTTTCCTGATTTTAAAATGTTTATTAATGAATGTCTGTTATTTACGTTACCATATTTCTTATTTATTATGTATTTAGTTAATAAAGGACCTATAGTGACACAAACATTATTTATGAATTGTGATCACAGTATGTTAAGTTATGGATTTTATAGAGAACCTAAAACCATTGTGTATTTATTTATTGAAAGATTAAAGAGTTTAATTAAAATTAATTT
>CAMTOK010000095.1 GCA_947074115.1 uncultured Erysipelotrichaceae bacterium
GAACAATCACAAAAGATTATAAATGAAATTCAATACAAGGGAGATGCATTATCTCCTCATTTAAAAGCAGCTCCTTATAAATTGGCTGTTAAAACATCAAGTGGTAGAGGTGTGTATACTTTCTGTATGTGTCCAGGAGGACAGGTCGTGCCTTCAATGAATGAAGAGGGGACATTGTGTGTAAATGGGATGAGCTATTATGATCGAGGGCTACCAAATGCCAATAGTGCTATCTTAGTTAATATCACAACGGACGATTTTAAAAATGATCATCCTCTTTCTGGAATTGAGTTTCAACGTGAAATAGAAAGAAAAACATATGAGCTTGGACAATCAAAAAATTATGCTCCTGTTCAAAAAGTTGTTGACTATATAAACAATCAAGCAACAACTGAATTAGGTGATATTACACCATCATATGAACCTGGATATGTCTTAACAGATATCAATCCAATATTCCCGGATTTCATAAATGAAGCCTTAAAAGAAGGTTTACAAATCATGAATGAAAGAATGCCAAGGTTCTATGACGAGAATTCAATTTTAACTGCGAGTGAAGCGCGAAGCAGCGCACCGGTACGTCTAACTCGACAAGAAAACTTTCAATCAAATTATCAATATATTTATCCTATAGGGGAAGGAGCAGGGTATGCAGGTGGAATTATGTCTGCCGCATTAGATGGTATACTCTGTGCAGAAAAAATATTAAGAGGTTACTAATATGGAAGCAATGAATTTAAATAGAGAAACGAAAAAGAAGCCCTTTTCTCCAACCAGACGAATAGCAACAAGCTTTTTGGTTGTCATTATTATTGGGACGATTTTACTGAGTCTCCCAATAGCGAATAGAGGTGTATCTTCTTCGTTATTAAATAACTTTTTTGTCGCAACATCAGCAACTTGTGTGACAGGGCTTGTCCCCCTCGTTGTTGTTGACCAATATTCATTTTTCGGTCAAGTTGTGATTCTTATTTTAATTCAAATAGGGGGACTTGGGTTCTTAACATATTTGAATTTGATGTTCTTATTGTTTAAGAAGAAAATGTCTTTTACAAACAAAATTATTATGCAAGAAGCATTAAATCAAGGATCAATGAGAGATATATCAGTCTTTGTAAAAAAAGTCATTAAATATACTTTCTGTTTTGAACTTCTAGGAGCTGCTCTTTTAAGTTTTGCTTTCGTCCCTGAGTTTGGGTTTATAAGAGGACTCTATTATTCAGTCTTCCACTCAATATCTGCATTTTGTAATGCGGGATTTGATATCTTAGGATCATCATCACTATTAACGTATCAAAGTCATGCGTGGATAAACTTTGTTGTCTGTTTCTTAATTATTGCTGGTGGGCTAGGGTTTGTTGTTTGGGTTGACTTAAGATCTTCAATGCATAGATATAAAGAAAACTTTAAGAAATTTAAATTCAAAAAGTATTTAAAATCTCTTTCATTACATACCAAACTTGTCTTAACAATTACATTAACATTATTAACACTTGGTACACTTATTGTTTTTGCATTAGAATATTCTAATCCTCAAACATTAGGACCTCTACCACTCGGTGAGAAAGTCCTGACAAGTTTCTTCCAATCAACAACATTACGTACGGCTGGATTTGCGACAATTGATATTCAATCATTGCATGTGCCTACAAAATTAATTATGTGTATCTTTATGTTAATAGGGGGATCACCAGCAGGAACTGCAGGTGGTATTAAAACAGTAACATTTGTACTTGTTGTTTTATCAATATTCTCTTTATTAAAAGGAGATGGACAAATAAATATCTTTAAAAGAAAAATATCTGATCAACTTGTTAAACGTGCTTTAACAATTGTTATGATCAGTGTATCAATAGTTATATCGGCAATTATTATATTATCAGCAACGGAAACACTCCCGTTAGTTGATTTACTCTTTGAATCATTTTCAGCATTTGCGACAGTAGGTTTAACATCGAGTGTTACGCCTTACTTGACAAGTGTAGGAAAACTTGTCATTATTGTATTGATGTATATAGGGCGTATAGGGCCAATTACGATGGTTCTCACTTTTGCATCAAGATTTAATCAAATGAAAGGAAAAGGCATTGTATACCCTGAGGGGAATGTCTTAATAGGTTAACCAAGATGAGAGATAAACAATATGTTGTTTTGGGACTAGGTGTATTTGGTTCAACAGTCACAAAAACATTATCACAGTATGGATGTGAGGTATTGGCTATCGATAAGGACCCAGAATGTGTTCAACGTGTCTCTGAATTTGCAACTAAAGCAGTTATTGGAGATATCACTGATCAATTCTTTTTAGCGGATTTAGGAGTCTCTGAATTTGACGTGGGAATCGTCGCAACAGGAAATCATTTAGAAGAAAGTTTATTAGGTGTTTTAAACTTAAAAGAAATTGGTGTTCCATATATTATTGCAAAAGCAAAAAATAAACGCTTTAAATTAGTATTAGAAAAAGTAGGTGCTGACCGTGTAGTTCGTCCAGAAAAAGAAATGGGTGAAAGAGTAGCACGTTCATTACTCAGAAAGAATATAACTGATTTAATAGAAGTTGATGAGAACTACTGTATTGTAGAAATGATTGCTCATCCAACATGGATCAATCATTCATTAATGCAATTAGATTTAAGAAAGAATTTTGGGATAAATATCTTAGGTAAACGTGATTTAATTACGCATAAATTAGAAATCTCTGTTGATCCTGATTATAAGATCAAACCAGACGATCATTTCTTAATGATTGCTGAAAGAGAAAAAATAGAAAACTTTGATTATTTATTAATTAAATAGATATGTGATGAAACGAAAGTTTCATCACTTTTTATTTTACTTTAAACATGTTCATATTGATGATAAAATATGTTAATATAATGAAATAGAAGAAGGTGGAAAAATGGCATTTATTAGTTTTGAAAATATTAAGAAAATATATCAAGTCGGAGACGTCATGATTGCTGCTAACGATGGCGTTGATTTCGAGGTCAATAAGGGTGAATTCGTTGTTGTCGTGGGTGCCAGTGGAGCTGGAAAAAGTACAGTCTTAAACTTACTAGGTGGAATGGATGTTGCATCAAGTGGTGTCATGAGTGTAGACGGTGAAAATATCGCTATGTATGATGAAAAACAATTAACTGAGTACAGACGAAATGATATAGGATTTGTCTTCCAATTTTATAATTTGGTACAAAATTTAACGGCTTTAGAAAATGTTGAGTTGGCATCACAAATTTGTAAAGATCCATTAGATGCAAGAACAATTCTTATGAAAGTTGGATTACAAGATCGATTAAATAACTTCCCAGCACAAATGTCTGGAGGAGAACAACAACGTGTTGCAATAGCAAGGGCAATTGCTAAGAATCCAAAACTTTTGTTATGTGATGAACCAACAGGAGCATTAGATTATCAAACAGGTAAAGCAATTTTATCTTTATTAAGAGAAATGTGTGATACGTTAGGCATGACAGTTATTATCATCACTCACAACTCTGCATTGGCACCGATGGCTGATCGTGTGATACATTTAAAGAATGGTAAAGTGAATGGATTAGAATTGAATGATAATCCAACGCCAATAGAGGAAATAGAATGGTAAAAAAACGAATCTATTGGAAGAATATCTTTAAATCTATAACTCAAAGTCCAAGTCGATTCTTTTCTATTTTTACAATTGTTTTTCTTGGTGCAGCATTTTATGCTGGATTAAGAAATACACCTCAAACAATGGAAAACTCAATTGATCATTTCTTAAATAATCAACAATATGCACAATTGACATATTTGTCTTCTCTAGGTTTTAGTGAGAATGATATTGCATTATTAGATGATATAGATGGAATTGAAGACTATACGTATGGTTATCAATTTGATGCTCAACTCAAACAAGGGGAGCAATTAAAAGGCGTAACAGTCTATACAAACAATGATTATAGAGAAGATATGGTAAATGCACCTGATTTAAGAGAAGGACGTTATCCAACAAGTCATGATGAATGTATTATAGATGAAAAAATGGCACTAGAAGGATTGAGCGTAGATGACACAATTCAATTAACAAATAAAAATGGTACGAAGTCATATAAAATTGTTGGTATCGTTAATGATGTACGCTACATTTCTTCAGTGGATAGGGGTGTGAATAGTCTTGGTGATGGAACAAATAGTGGATTTGTTCAAATTCTAACAAGTAAAAATGAATTCATGGCATTACCTGATGAATTATATACATTAAGAGGTGAAGATGTTTTATATAATCAAATCTCAGTAAGAGTAGAAGGAACTGAAGATTATTATATCTTTAGTGATGAGAGCGACGAATATATAGAAATATTTAATAGCCGTATCAAGAGCGCTCTTTCTTTACAATTAAGTTTGATCTATGAAGATATCGTTTCTGATGCTCAAGGTGAACTTAATGACGCTAAGGAGTTATATGAAAGTGAATTTAAGAAGTTCACAGATGGAAAAACTGAATTTGAAAAACAAATTCTAGAAGCGAAATTAAAAATTATAGATGCTAAAATGCAATTGGTAGAATCACAAACACAAATTGTTACGGCACAAGAAGGTATCAGTGATGAAGTAAAAGAGGCTGCATCACAATTACAGGTAACAACAGATAAACTACAACAAAGTTTAAAAGAGTATAGAGAAGCTATGGAGGATTATAATAACGATCCTTCTATTGGGTTGCCATCAGATGAAAAAATTCAAGAACAGTTATCTGAATTGAACTCAATGATGTCAGGATTGAATATGTTAGCTACTGGTTTATCACAAATGGCTAGTGCAAACAGTCAAATAGAAGCTGCTCGTTTAGAAATTGAAAGACAAGAAAATGCGTTAACTTTAACAGAGTTAACAACACGAGAACAATTGGCAAAAGGTGAAAGTGAATTGGCAATAGCCAAGGAAGAGATAGATAAAGCACAAGCTGAAATCAACTCAATTCCAAAAGGTGCACTTTATACATTAACAAGACATGAAAATGCAGGACTTGTTAACTTTGAAGCAAATAAAATGTCAATAGCGTCAATTGCAACAGTCTTTCCATTAATGTTTTTCTTAGTTTCTGCACTCGTTTCATTAACAACAATGACAAGAATGGTAGAGGAACAAAGAGGTCAAAGTGGTACGTTAAGAGCCTTAGGGTACACGAAACAAGATATTATTGTTCAATATATTGTTTATGTTATTCTTGCAACACTGATTGCAAGTGTACTTGGAATGATTATAGGAACTCAGGTGTTCCCAAGAATCATTTATTACTTATATAATCTTATGTTGTTTGAAGTGAACGCTCCGGTTCAAATAAGTTCAGGTTTAGCAATTGCAATCCAAACATTATTTATATCAGTATTCGTCACTTTACTAGCAACCTTATCAGTATGTATAAGTGAGTTAAACCTCATGCCTGCTGTCTTAATGAGACCTAAAGCGCCAAAGTTAGGGAAACGTATTGTATTAGAAAAATTCCCGTCATTATGGAAGAGGTTATCATTCCAACAAAAAGTGACGATAAGAAATATGTTCAGATATAAGAAAAGATTCCTTATGTCAATTATCGGTATTGCAGGATGTACTGCTTTAATCATTACTGGCTTTGGAATTAAATATTCTGTCTCTGAAGTTGTAAATAGACAATATGGTCGTGTCTTTGATTTTGATGCTCAAATTCGTTTAGAAGATGAAATCACCACAAAAGATGCAAAACTGTATGAGACTAATTTATTAAATAGAAGCGAAGTCACTCATGTTGAGTATCTCAATACTCAAAGCGTTCAATTAGAAAAAGATAAAGAAAGTTTATATGGTTC
>CAMTOK010000096.1 GCA_947074115.1 uncultured Erysipelotrichaceae bacterium
TTAAGAGATTATATTATGAATCATTGCCAAGAATTTGATCTCAATTGGCATCAAAGACTCTATGGAGAAGAACCAATGAGTGAAGCATTAAGGTTTGCGACCATATATCACGCAACTGCTTCTAGCAGTATGACACTCTCGTGGATCTTGTCAGATATGCCTGTAGAGTGTCATGAAATCGTAGATATGATTGTAGAGATGAGAAATCTTGGGATGAAGTCTCTTTTTAAAACGACTGAGGAAAATCATCCTTATAGTAGACAATCTTAATGAAATGTCTATATATGGACTAACAAAAGAATCTATAAATAGAAATAAATCCTTATCATTGTATACTATTGATAAGGATTTATTTATTTCTTAGAAAAGAGTATAGAAAAAATAAATGAAGTGATAATGAATAAGATTTAATAAAATGAGGAGATGAGTCTATGGAGTATGTGAAATTAGGTAATAGCGATTTAAAAGTATCAAAGATTTGTTTAGGGTGTATGGGCTTTGGTGAGTCAACTCAGGGGATTCATTCATGGACACTTCCGTATAATGAATCAAAAGACATTATAGAATACGCTATTGAAAAAGGAATTAATTTCTTTGATACTGCAATGGGATATCAAAGTGGTACAAGTGAAGAGTATCTTGGAAAAGCAATCAAAGAACTGAATTGTAGAAAAGATGTTGTTATAGCGACAAAATTTATTCCACGTACCAAAGAAGAAATAGAAAACAATGTCACCGCAAAAGAACACATCAATACATGTTTTCAAAAAAGTTTAGAAAGACTTGATACTGATTATATTGATTTATATATCCTACATATGTGGGATTATAACACACCGATCATTGAGATTATGGAAGCATTAAATGAGCTTGTTGTATCAAATCAAGTGAAGGCTATTGGAATCTCCAATTGTTATGCATGGCAAATCGCTAAGGCTAATGAAATTGCGAAAGCACATGGGTGGGCGCAGTTCGTATCTATTCAAGGGCATTATAACCTGATCTTTAGAGAAGAAGAAAGAGAAATGAAACCGTATTGTGATGAACATAATATCGCAATGACACCTTATAGTGCACTTGCATCGGGGAGGCTCGCAAAACATCCAGAGGAAACATCAAAGCGTATGAGCGAAGATTTCTTTGCGAAAGGAAAATATGATGCAAGCGCAGATGCTGATTTAGAGATTATTAAAAGAGTAGAGGAACTGAGTGCGAAATACAAGGTCTCAATGACTGAGATTTCATTGGCTTGGTTACTTACAAAAGTGACTTCACCAGTTGTTGGTGCTACGAAAAAGCATCATATTGATGGAGCATTACAGAGTGTTCAGGTTCACTTATCATTAGAAGATTTAACTTATTTAGAAGAATTGTATAAACCTCATCCATTAGTTGGGGTTATGTCTACGAATAAATAAACATATATGATCATCATATATGTTTTCTTTTTACCTGACATGTTCAATTGGAGAATGCATATGAATAAATAAATGGGGGTGTACTATGAAATCTAATAGTCTCATAAGGTTTATGTTGTTCTATTTCTTTATGGTTGGAGCGACTGGCGCTTTTGCGCCATATATAAATGTTTATCTAGAAGAATCTAAACACCTCACAGGTTCAGAAATAGGAATGATTACCGCATTAAGTTGTCTCATTGGTATTTGTATTGGACCATTGTGGGGAATGATTGGAGATCGAACACAAAAGTATAAACTTGTCTTAAGATTATCCATGTTAGGAACCCTTGTCGCGTTATATTTCTATTATAAAGCTTCAGTGTATCCAATGATTATACTGAGTGCAACATTACTAGAATGCTTGCGTTTGGCCAGTGCACCTATGAGTGATACAATCACAACCAATTACTGTACATCACATAACCTCAATTATGGTATCATTAGGGCTATGGGGTCACTAGGATACATGTTGAGTGGTGTATTTGTTGGATACCTTGCTGATTATTATGGACTTGATGGTCCGATGTTCGCAATCTATGCTCTTTTGTTGTTAGAAGCACTCTTACTTACTTTCTTCTTACCAAAAGAAAAGGTATTAAGAAAACACAATAAACATAAAACACCTTCTCTTAAACGTCTCTTAACAAACAAACAATATGTTCATATTTTATTGATTACACTCTTTTCATATTGTGCAATAGAGTCATCAATGAGCTATGCTGGAAATCATTTGATTACAACATTAGGAAGTGATCATATTGTTTTAAGTTATCTTCAAATGTGTCTTGTCTTACCAGAAGTTTTATTTCTTTTGTTTGCCTCTCAATTGATTAAAAGGATCGGGTTTTCATCATTTTACTTATTATCTGTAGGAAGTGTTATTTTGAGACTTGTCGTTTATTCCTTTGTGCCTTCATCACTTTTATTTCTATTAATTTCACTTCTTCACTGTATCAGTCTATCGATGATGTGTGTCGGAAACTTGTCATTTATACAACTTGTTGTACCACATGATTCAATCGGATTAGCGATAACAGTCCTAACATCACTAGGGATGTTAGGAAGGGCTATCTTTGGATATCTCTTTGGTGTTATTTATCAATATAAGAGCAGCTATGGGATGTTTGTTATATCACTTATTTTATCTCTTATATCTCTGTATTTTGTATTAAGGACAAATTTTTATTGTGAAAATAAGTGAAATGCTTATTATTTCTTAATTAGTATTTGTAGAGTTAGAAGAATATGTTAAAATGATGACAAAGGGGAGGAATGCCAATGTATATTTTATTAGGTATATTTATGGTCTTATTTCTTATAATCACATATTGTGTTATGACATCTAAGACAGAACATATAGATGATATTGCGGGTGATTTTTGTATACAGAGTCGACAACGATATTTAACCAAAACATTAAGAATGTTTACCGAATTAGGAAAAGGAAAATATGTCGCAATCTTTATCATCATTTTATTTATATTACCTGAAGTTCCTCGTGTCTTAACGTTAAGAGTGACGGTTGCATCTGTTTTATCAGGAATTGTTGTGAATATCTTAAAACGAACAGTGAAAAGAGAACGACCTAATAAAGATCGTTTGGTAGAAGAACATGATTATAGTTATCCAAGTGCACATGCATGTACGGCTATGGCATTCTATGGAACATTAATGTTAAATACGTATTTGTTTGCATATAATTATTATATATTTATTGGAATAGTAGGAATCATTGCGATCGTTATGATTGGAACGAGCCGTATCTATTTAGGTATTCATCATTTCTGTGATGTTATTGGTGGTTATACATTAGGTATCATATTTATTATCATTTCATCATTACTTGTCTAAGGGATCTATTCAGATCCCTTTGTGATTTGAAATGGACTATAAAAAGTGATATGATGTCACCAATACATATAAAGGTAGGGTAAATTTATGAAATTAACAATGTTAGGAACAGGTAATGCATTAGTCGTTGATTGTTATAATACTTGTTTTGTATTAGAAGATCATAATGATTATTTTTTAGTTGATGGTGGAGGAGGGAATAACCTACTTCAACAATTAAAGAAAGTGAATATTGATTGGATGGATATTCACCATATCTTTATCACTCATAAACATATAGATCATTTGTTAGGTATTTTATGGATGGTAAGGCTTATTTGTCAATATATGAATCAAGGGAAGTATCAAGGAGAAGCTTATATATATGGTCATGATGAAGTCATTGATATCTTACACACATTATCAAATACTTTATTACAACCTAAAGAGATAGCTTTTATTAATAAGCGTTGCCACTTTATCGTTATTGAAGATCAAGACACAAAAACGATTATTGGGAATGATGTTCGTTTCTTTGATATTCATTCAACAAAAGCAAAACAATTTGGTTTTACGATGAACTATGATCAGGGTAAAAAGTTATCTTGTTGTGGAGATGAACCCTATAATGAAAAGAATATGAATGATGTTGTGAACAGCGATTGGTTACTCCATGAAGCTTTCTGTCTTTATTCACAAGCTGATATTTTTAAACCATATGAAAAACATCATTCAACAGTTAAAGATGCATGTGTTTTAGGAACAACTTTAAATATTAAAAATATTGTATTATATCATACTGAAGATAAGAATTTAGAGGAAAGAAAAAAGCTCTACACCTTAGAAGGGGAGAGCTATTTTAAAGGACACATATTTATACCTGATGATTTAGAATCAATAGAATTATAATTATTTTTGTTTGTATCTTTGATACAAAAGAGAATAAAGAATACTTAAAATATAATTAAAGGATAACTGAGAATAAAATGTTGCAATTTTCTCAGTTTTTTCTTTATGTGGAATCGAAATATGATGATGACTGTATTTGACTAATGGAGATGATTCATTTGCGGTGATTGTAATAATTTTACACTTGTTTCTAAGAAGAATACGTAAACATTCTGTATACGTAGGAGAACTGTCATAAGATATAAACAAACAACAATCATTCTTATTTGTAGAACGGGAATAGTGAATTTCTTCATGATTTTCAGTTGTTAAAATAAAGAATTTACCAACTTTAACAAGTTTATTCATAAATGCCATTGCAGTAATTTTAGAATCCCCAATCGCGTATACAAAGACACGTTCACTAGAATCAAGGACATCGACAATTGTTTCTAATTCATTGATATCTAATTGGCTGTTAATTAAATCAATACTCTCTTTATATACAGTACCAATATTATTAATGATTTGCCATGTAGGTTCATCATCACCAAAAGGAATTGTAAAATCAGTATCATGATTAATATATTTTTGAGATTCTAATTGTTTTGCATATTTCATTTTAAATTCTTTATAACCTTTAAAACCAAGCTTCTTACATATTCTAATAATGGAAGCATTAGATGAATATGTATTTTGTGCCAGATCATGAATAGATAAGTTTATGATTTGATATGGTTTGTTTTTTATATAATGAACAACTTCTAATTCATTCTTTGTGAATAAAGATTGATCATCTAGTTTTTCTAATATATTCATATAATCAACTCCTTTTGTTTATTATATCATAACATTTTTATTTTTGATGTTTTGAACTAAAAATACATAATTTTATTATCTGTTTGTCATTGTTTTTGCACCTTTATAACACTCTATTATGATCTTCATACAAAAAATGATTTCTTTGATATGATGAATACACAAGGAAAGGGCTTACATCTGACGGAATGTTATATGCTCAATTGTAACCTACCTTAAATCAATATAAAGGAGAGAAATTATGGAAAGTTTTCAAAATGTACTCATGAAGTTTGGAACATTTGCAAGTCAAAATAAGTATTTAAAAAGTATTAAAAATGCCTTTCAAACATTCATGCCATTCACAATCATTGGAGCTATAGGTGTTTTATGGTCACATGTTATTTGTAATGCCAATACAGGACTAGGGAGCATATGGTCACCAATTATGGCATTAAGTTTCTTAAATCCAGCATTTGATGCATTAAACTTTGCGACAATTGGATGTATTAGTGTTGGTATCACATATTTAATTGGAGCAAATATTGCTGAAGAAAATAATCACAGTACACTCTTTTGTGGTTTGTTAGCTTTAATTGCATTAATAACAGTTACTCAAACATCAACACAGATTGAGGTTGGCGGAGAAGTTGTTGCGAACGTAAATGGAATCTTTAGTGATTCATTGGGAAGTACCGGTTTATTTAC
>CAMTOK010000097.1 GCA_947074115.1 uncultured Erysipelotrichaceae bacterium
TCTAGTGGTTCTCAGTATGCAGTTATCAAATAGAATTCGTATTTAACTAAATATATATTATTAATTTTCAATATATCTAAAAACGTATAATAACAAGTTGACACTTGTTGATATATATGTTAAAGTATAAAAAACCAATGATTGGGAGATAAAACTTAAAGATGTGCTTTTAGAGAGTCTGGGTAGGTGGAAGCCAGATAGTAACAGTTAAGTAAATGGACCCAAGAGGGCGAAGGGGAAAGGCAACAAGTATCCTAAGACGTTCACCTACGTTATAAGGTAAAAATGTGATAGCATTTAATGAGAGGGTATTTTTATACCAATTAAGGTGGCACCGCAGATACATCTGTCCTTACGATAGGATAGGTGTTTTTTATTTTATGCTATAAAATGAGGGGGAGACAATATGAAAATGAAACGGTGGTGTAACTTCTTTAATTCATAACACAAATACAAAATTATAAAATTAGAGGAGAGAAACTATGAAAACAAATAAATTATTTAAAGGGTTAGCAGCACTTGCATTATGTTCAAGTGTTATGGTTGGTTGTTCAAATGAACCAACAGGAATGAAAAAGGTGGCAATCGTTCAATTAGGAGAACATACGTCATTAAATACGATTAAAGAAGCTTTTGATACTCAAATGGAAGCATTAGGTTATATTGAAGGAGAAAACGTTGAATATGTTTTCAAGAATGCACAATTCGATACAACAATTGCAGCAAGTATAGCTCAAGATTTTAAAGAAGAAAACGCTGATGTGATTATGGCAATCGCAACAACTGTCGCTATGGCTGTTGCACCATTATCTACAACAACGCCAATTGTATTCTCTGCAGTTAGTGATCCAGTTGGGGCTGGATTAACAGGGAATTTAGATAATCCTGATTTAAATATGACAGGAACAAGTGATGAAATTCAAGTTGAATTAATTTTAGATAAAGCATTAGAAGTCAATCCTGATTTAAAGAAATTAGGTGTTATCTATAACAAAGGTGAAGCAAATTCAATTACAAATATCGCGAAAGCTCAAGCTTACGCTGATAGTAAAGGGATTGAAATTATTGAAGCAACAATTACAAATATTAATGAAGTACAAAGTGCTATAAACGTATTAACAAGCAAATGTGATGCAATCTTTGCACCAAATGATAATACAGTCGCTAATGCTATGTCATTAGTTTCTCAAGCTTGTGCAACTGCTAAAGTTCCTTTATATGTAGGTGCTGATTCTATGGTTGCTGATGGGGGATTCTTAAGCGTTGGGATCAATTATGAAGACTTAGGAAAAGAAACAGCAAATATGGTTCATGCAATTTTAACAGGAACAGCTGCTGCTGACTTACCAGTAAAAGTATTTAAAGAAGATTTAAAAATCTATGTAAATGAAGCAATATTAAATCAAATTGGGGTTACATTACCAGAAAGCATTTCAAATGATCCATCATTTGAATTAGTAAAATAAAAGAGGAGTATTTATGAGTTTAACAGTTATTTTAGGAGCATTGGAATTAGGTGGTATATTCGCTATACTTTCATTAGGTCTCTATATCAGTTATAAAATATTAAATTTACCAGATTTAACAGTAGATGGTAGTTTCACACTTGGATGTGCAGTTGGAGCAGTGACAACGGTAGGAGGGTACCCATTTATGGGACTCTTCTTAGCGTTCTTTAGTGGTTGTCTTGCAGGAACAGTGACAGCAATTCTTATCACCAAGTTTGAAATCATGCCACTCTTATCGGGGATCTTAACAATGACGGGGCTATATACAATTAACCTCATTGTTATGGGCGATTTACCAACAATTTCTTTATTCTTAAAAGAAACTGTTTTTACACCATTTCAATCACTTTATCCATATGGAAATCTTATCTTTATCGTGATTATATTAGTCATTCTTGTTTTCTTGTTAAATACATTTCTTAAAACTCAAGTTGGTCTTGCTTTAAGAGCAACTGGAGATAATGAAGATATGGTGAGAGCGAGTTCAATTGATGCTGATAAGATGAAACTTATTGGTCTTGCTATTGCAAACGGATGTGTCGCATTAGCAGGAGCAGTGTTCTCACAACATCAAACATTTGCTGATATTAACAGCGGTGTTGGGATGATGGTTATAGGCCTAGCGAGTATTATCGTAGGTATGAGTATCTTAAAGAGTGATAAAATCTTATTTCAACTTATTGCTGTTATATTAGGATCAGTAGTTTATAGAGGTTTATTAACAGTTGCATTACAAATTGGATTACCATCAAGCTATCTTAAATTGTTATCAGCTGTATTAGTTGTTATTGCTATTGCTTCAACGAATTTAAAAAGGAGAAAGAAAAGATGTTAGAATTGAAAAATGTTAAAGTTGTCTTTAATGAAGGCACTGTTAATGAAAAGATTGCTCTTTCTTCAGTAAATCTTAAATTAGAACAAGGAGATTTTGTCACTATCATTGGAAGTAATGGTGCTGGAAAATCAACGTTGTTTAACGCTATATCAGGCGCAATTCCAACAGTTGAAGGTGAAATTATATTAGGTCAACAAAATATAACAGATTTACCAGAATTTAAACGTTCTTGTGTCATTGGAAGATTGTTTCAAGATCCATTAAAAGGAACTGCCCCTTCAATGACGATTGAAGAAAATTTATCTCTAGCGTCTCAAAGAGGAAAACACTTTAGTTTAAAACTATTTTCTCATAAACATAAACAAGAATTTAAAAAAGCATTAGCGAATTTAGAACTTGGCTTAGAAGAGAGGTTAGAAACAAAAGTAGGAACACTATCAGGAGGACAACGACAAGCATTAACTTTATTAATGGCAACATATGTAACTCCAGAACTCTTATTATTAGATGAGCATACAGCAGCATTAGATCCTAAAACTGCAGAAAAGGTTTTAGAGATGAGTGAAAAACTAGTGAAAGAACATAATCTGACAACATTAATGATTACTCATAATATGGAAGATGCATTAAAATATGGAAATAAAACGATCATTATGAAAGATGGAAATATTATCGCAATGGTTGAAGGTGAAGAACGAAAGAATATGAGTGTTGATGACTTAATTCATTTATATTCATCAACAACTCATGAATATACAGACCGTGTCTTATTGAAACAATAATTTTATTGTTTCTTTTTTTATAACAATAATAAAGTCGCCTTAGGGGTATATTGATATCTTTAAGAACAATTCGTAATTCAATTAATCCTACAAATGAATAGGATATAATATAAAATTATGGTATGATAAACAAGGTGATAAAATGAGAATACAAGAAGAACAATTAAGTAAGATTAAATACAATACAGTTGATTATAAACAATCATTATATGATTCAATAATGAGAATAGGGTTTTCGTTTCCTATAAGTGTTGTTGAAACAGATGATGGATTAGAATGTGTTGATGGACATAAAAGATTATCAGCACTTCGTCAAATATTAGAAGATCAACCAAATTATAAAAGAAAAGATATAGTAAAATATATTGTTAAAAACAATGGAAATTCTAGATCAAACGATTGCTGGCGAAGCCGTAACACTCACTAACGATTTAGATATTGTCTTACTTAAGAATAATGTAGGAACATTAAAATATTGTCGTACTCTTATTAAACATGAAGAAGTTAAACTTAACGGTCATGTATGTACTGAATACAAATACCAAGTGTCACGCTTTGATCTTATTACTGTACAAGGTAGGGAAATAGATTCGAGTCCTTTTGTTTACTACATGTTAAATAAACCTAAAGATTATATCAGTGCCTCACAAGATCACATACATAAGTGTGTTACTGACCTTGTTCCAACGAAAACATATGCGTTAGGTCGCCTAGATAAAGATACAACAGGATTATTGATATTAACAAATGATAAATCACTATCAAAAGCATTGTTACTCCCTCAAAATCATGTCAGTAAGACTTATGAAGTGATTGTTGATCAAAAACTTAACCATGAACTTATAGAATTATTTTTACAAGGTGTTGATATAAATAATCATATATGTAAAGGAATCTTAGAAATTATAGGTGATACTCGTGCGTATTTAAGTATAGATGAAGGAAAGTTTCATCAGGTTAAACGTATGTTTGGTGCCTGTGGTTATCGTGTTATTGGTTTAAAAAGAGTTAAATTTGGAAAACTAGATTTAGATGAATCTTTGAAAGAAGGACAATATAGAGAGTTGACTGTACAGGAGATAAAATTGTTAAAAAATGAACAATAATGTATTGAATAAATAATATATGGATGCTATAATATTAACAGATATGTAAATGGCAAACTTATTGAAAAATAAGGACGCAAAGCTATAGGGTCTACACATGAGCTTCATGTACGACAGCCAGTTGCCATACTTTTTTATGGAATAAATCAAGCATCGTTCCAATGCTTCATTTACATATTACTGTCTACCATTGTCCCTTTCATATAATAAGGTGGATAGTCGAAAAGTAAAAGAGTCATCTTTTACTTTTTTTATTATTAGGAGGATATTTATGAAATGTGATGTATTTAAAAAATGTGGAAGTTGTCAATTGATCAATAAGAATTATAATGAACAGCTTTTATATAAACAACAAAAAATAAAAGATTTATACAAAGGTACAAATCTCAAGATACATAGCGTAGAAGGAATGGAAAATCCTTATGCTTATAGAAATAAAGTTATCGTTGCTTTTAATCAAAAATATGAATATGGACTATATGAAGAATCAACACATAAAATCGTTCCAATACAATCATGTTTATTACATGACCATGAAACTCATGTGATCCTTAATAAAATTCAACAGTTATTTAGAAAATATAGAGTTTCTATATATGATGAAAAAAGGAAGAAAGGTTTAATTAGGCATGTTCTTATTAGAAGAGCAGTTAAGACAAATCAAACATTGGTTGTATTAGTCACTACAGATCAACAATTTCAAGGATCTAAGAACTTTTGTAATGAACTTATAAAAGCTTCTCCTACAGTAAAAAGTGTTGTGCTAAATATTAATAAAAGACAAACGAGTATTGTGCTAGGTAATGAAGAAAAGAATCTGTATGGAAAAGGTTTTATTGTAGATGAATTATGTGGTTTAACATTTAAAATATCAGCAAAGTCATTCTATCAGATCAATCATGAACAATGTGTTTCCTTATATAACAAGGTTTTAGAATTAGCTAATGTATCAAAGAATGATATTATTATGGATACATATTGTGGTATTGGTACAATTGGTATGATCGTAGGTAAAGAAGCAAAGAAAGTTATTGGTGTTGAATTAAATAACGATGCTTATAAAGACGCAATTATGAATGCTAAAATGAATCATTTAGATCATGTGACTTTTTATAATGATGATGCTACTTCATTTATGGTAAAAATGGCAAATAAGAAAGAATCAGTTGATTGTATTATAATGGATCCACC
>CAMTOK010000098.1 GCA_947074115.1 uncultured Erysipelotrichaceae bacterium
GGATTGTCAGTAATATACAGACAATGAGTAATAACCAATACAGCATATAATGATTGGCATCTTTGACATCTTTTATATTGTTTCGAATCAACTCTTTTATTTTATTATTATACTTAAACATGTGATTCTCCTTAATATGTAATAAAAACAATAATCCAATTATATATTATTTTTATATATTTTTAAATACTGTTTCAGAATATAAAAATATTTAAGTAATATAAAGTGAAAAACATACCTTTATAAGGTTGTTTTTTTACTTTATAATGCATTGAAATGTTTTCTTGACTAACTTAGTTAACTAAAAAAGTGTAAACCCAAACTATAAAACCTGGAATTTACACTTTATAATTAACTCTTTTATTTATAAGAACGTTATTTAAATAATTCGTTTCCTATATAATAATTTCTTGTTTTACCCTTTGTTGCTTTTTTATAATTGATTGCCTTCTTTGGACAACTATTAATACAAGCCATACAATGTGTACAGTGATTATCCCATGACACTTGATCTCTTGTAACAGTGATATTGTTGAGCGGACATACTGTTGCACACTCCCCACATCTTGAACAGTCTTGATTCACATGGAATCCTTTTGCAGATACCATCATTGGATAGAAGATTGGATTAACAAGGGCAGACATCATAAATCCATGTCCTTTGTTGTTAAAGTCTTCTTTGTTCTTGATTTTATCAGCAATTGTACTAATTTTAGGTAATGCATCTTTATAGATTTGAATTGCTTCATCATGAGTAGGAACATCATACATAGCAATATAACATTGAGGCATATTGACATAATCAAACCCTTTTAATGTTTTTCCTATATCTTTACATAGTTTTTGAATATACTTTTCTGACTCATATGGTGTTTCAAAGCATGTCATAATAAAATAAACAGACTCATTTCCTGATAATTGCATTTTTCGTATATAAGCCTCAACAATCTTTGGCATTCTTCCAGCATATACTGGAACAACAAAGACATATGGTGTTTCTGAATGAAAGAGAACTTGTTTATTTTCTTTGATCAATTCATTCATTGATACAATCTGATCAGAGTTAACTTCTCCTATCTTTGTTGCGACAAACTCACTATTTCCTGAACCACTAAAATATAAAATCATTTCCTTTTCCCCACTTTCTATAATTTAATAATATCTTCTTTTACCTCTGGATCATGAGAAGCTAAGATAATACACCCTTCTTTCTCTAAATCCCTTACCCATTTTAATGAATTGATCATCAACTCTTTATCATGTACTGGACCAGGTAACTCTAATTCTCTCCAAGATTCCTTACAATACCCTGTATCACCAGCAATCAAGACAGATTGATCATGGTTTCTAATCAATACTGTAATCGCTCCACTTGCATGTCCCGGTGTTCTGATGACTTGTATTGTCCCATCACCAAAGACATCAAATGATTCGCCTATAGGCCCTAGACCTGTTTTGACAAACGGAATAGCTCCTATATTAATACCTTCCCATTGTCTCTTTGAATAACGCACATCATGGCCATAGTTCGCTTCTTGTATTTCTTCTTTTGATGCCATAATTGCTTTTGCATCTTTGACAAGTTGTATACCATTGACATGATCAACATCCATATGAGTTAAGAAGACATAATCTAAGTCTTTAGGTGCTATACCTACACTTTCTATTTGTTCATTAACTGCAGAACCTTCTGGTAAGGATGGTTTACTTGCAAACCACAATGCAAAACTTTCTGCTTTTATTGGATGTGTTCTTACCTGGTCGCTCCATCCCGTATCTATAAGGACATTACCCTTTGGATGAACAATCAAGTATGTAAACACAGGAATCCAAATCCTATGCTTTTTACTTCTTAGTAATCCTGTATAGGCAAAGGGATTCTTAGATACCTTTCTTAATGGAACAGCCGGATCGACTCCAACTTCACCACATTTCATAACATGTATATTAATGACATCTTTCATAAACCTTATTACTCATCCTCTCCACTACGATCTGGTAATTCTTTAACGATCTCTTTAGCGTGATGTAAGACATGAATTAATAAATCAAGTGATTGTGTATCATCACTAAAGTAATAGAAGTTCTTTGTTCCTTCTTTTCTCATATCTATAATGCCTGCTCTTTTAAGTATTTGTAAATGATGTGATACAGCTGGTCTAGATAAATTTGTCTTCTCAGTGATCGTGTTCACTTGTGCACCACCACATGATTTCATCTTCATCATTTCTAATATTAAATGCTGTCTGTTTTCATCACCAAGGGCAACAAGTATATCTCGGCACTTCTCAAACTCATTTGAAAGGAGCTCTATTTGTTTTTCCATTAATACACCTCGTTCGTTTAAGTATTTAAACCATTATACCATGATAATCATTATAGATTTCATTCAACTCGAAAATCGAGTTGAATAAAAAAATGAAGTGATGATTAAGAAACAAAAAAGGTAGCAGTGCTACCATTAAATTTCATTTATTGAATATATGGGAAATTATATTATTGATGACGGATGGGGTTTTATTAAATATAACTTACTGTTTCAGAAAGTGCTTTACGATTATTATGTGAAGGTAGTGGTTTTGCATCTTGTGTTGCATAACCCAAATCTAAGAACATTAATACTTCCTCGTTCTCAGGTAAATTAAATTCATGTGCGACAACTTCAGGATCAAAGAAGTTTATCCAACAACTATCAATCCCTACAGCTTTTGCTGCTAACATAAGATGCGTTGCAACAATAGTTGCATCCTCTACGCCTGAATCACGCTTTTCTCCTGGATATGTGTAAACATTTGTCTTATCAAAGGTAACAATTAAAACTGTTGAGGCTCCATATCGACAAGGTGTCACTTTATCAATTTTAGAAAGAGCCTCTTTTGATTGAGCAACATAAATATGTTGTTCTTGAAAATTCATTGCTGTTGGAGCCAACCTACCTGCCTCTAATATTTGATCAAGAAGCTGGTTTTCAACACGACGTACATCAAAACTCTTACATGAATATCTTTCTTCTATAACTTTATTAAATTCCATATTATATACCTCCATTATTTTATAAATTAGTAAATGCTGAATTGAAAAATTCAGTTATTTTATCAAAAGGGATTTTGTTTATATCATCATATAAATCTATATGATTGGCATTTGGTACAATATATAGTTCCTTAGGTTCTAAAGCATTTTCAAATGCTGTTTGGCTAAATAAATTTGTTTGTGCATTCTCACCAATTGCCATAAAGATTGGACGAGGTGAAATCTCTTCTATATGAGCAAGAAGAGGGAATTGTAACATTGAGAGTTGGCTTGTTGTTGTAAAGTTTCCTCTAGCGTTAATGTGATGACCCCTTTTCATTCCATAATACTCATAGAATTCATCAGAAACAGGGTCTAACCCTGCCGGTTTTGTTTTTGTTGGTTCTTCTGGAAAAGCTGGTAACCATTCTGGTGTCTTGTTTTCAAAGTCTATCCATCTTTGTTGACTCGCTTGATCTTTTAAACTTGATATTTGTTCTGGAGAGGCTAATCGTGCTGCCTGTGTGACATCAAACATACTTGCTGTTGCAATTGCTTTAATTCTTGTATCGACTTGGGCCGCTGAAAGAGCAAATCCTCCACTACCACAAATCCCAATTGCACCTATTTTATTTCTATTGACATACTGTAATGTCCCAAGAAAATCAACGCCTGCTGAAAATCCTTCTGAGAACATATCAGGTGATGAGACATGTCGTGGTTCTCCTCCACTTTCTCCCATAAATACAGGATCAAATGCAAGAGCTACGAATCCTCTTTTTGCAAGTTGGTTTGCATAAACTCCTGGTCCTTGTTCTTTACATCCTGCATATGGTGGACCTATGACTATGGCTGGATATTGTTTCACTTGATCTAAATTTTTGGGGTAATATAAATCTGCAACGCATAGGATACCATACCTATTTAGATATGAGACATGCTCTCTTTTGACTGATGTCTCTAATTCAAATGTATAATTTTCACTCATTTTAATTCTCCTTTATATAATCTTTAATCTAAGGTTGTTATGATAGGATTGGCTAAATAGTCATAAACTCTATAGATTTCACTTGGTTCTCTTGTATCTAACATCGAAGGTGTATTTTTATTAAGGTGAGAGATGATATTCATATCTTCTTGATTTAATGTAAAATCAAATACCGAAATATTTTCTAACATACGTTCCTTGTGGACTGACTTTGGTATGACAATGACACCATTTTGGATATTCCATCGCAAAATAACTTGTGCAGGCGTCTTGTTGTATTGACTCGCTATTTTTACAATTGCTTCTTCATTAAACATACCTTTTAATCCTTCGGCAAACGGAGCCCATGCTTGCGGTTGTACACCAAGTTCTTTCATAATATCTAACTCTTCATCTCTTTGAAAATGGGGATGTCGTTCTATTTGATTGACCATCGGTTTTATATTGACATTCATACATAAATCTATTAAACGATCAGGTAAAAAGTTACTGACACCAATAGCTTTGATCTTTCCTTCATTATAGAGATCCTCCATAGCACGCCATGCCCCATAGTAGTCACCAAAAGGCATGTGAACGAGATACAAATCAATGTACTCTAAACCTAATGCTTTTAAAGATTCATAAAATGCTTCTTTTGTTTTTTCGTAACCCATTTGATGAATATACGCTTTTGTTGTGATAAATAACTCTTCTCTTGGTATATGAGATTTAGCAATCGCTCTTCCTACAGCCTCTTCGTTTTGATAAGAACTGGCAGTATCAATCAATCTATATACAAGTTCAAGTGCTTCGCTCACTGCTTGTTCACAGTGACTTAAATCAGTGACCTGAAATACACCATACCCTAGTAAAGGCATTTCAACACCATTTCTTAATATTACTTTTTCCATGATTCATCTCCTCATCTAACAATTGAAATATCGATTGTTCCTCTTAATTCTTCAATATCTTCTATTCCTTCTATGACTTGGCCAAGTTCATAGAGTTGGTTTCCAGTGCCATAGTCTTCATAAAACATAACAACATCAGCCCATGGTGCATAATAACAAAGTGTTCCTTTTTTGGCATTAGCCAAAGGAGTATCATTTATATCTAATGGAGTTGGAGGATAGAAAACTTTCTCATTGGTACTAAAATCACTGACTTCTAAACTCATGGGAAGTTGTTTATAAAGGTCTTTTGATGCTTTGCTGTTATTTAATTCAAATACAATATTATAATCATTTGATTTTATACTAATTATCATAGTTTCGTTCTCCTCTTCTTTTCCCTTATGATCCCTACTAGGATCAGTTACACTTGTCTCTATCAATACGTCAGTAACCGATGTATCTCTTGTTTTATGAGTAAAAATAAAACAAATTGTTATGA